>NZ_PVWG01000019.1:0-77874 GCF_003003695.1 Phormidesmis priestleyi ULC007 | reverse complement strand
GGTTTCATATTGTGAACTCACTATTTGCATGAAACCCTTTCCTAACCCCCTTTTGCAAGCTTTTGTCCTGTACTTAGCGTGCCTACTACCATACCTATGGATTGCCCACTATCATTACCAATTGCTCCAATAATTACGGCCCTTACCACTTTCTAGAGAAGCTGATTCCCTTGATGTGCGTCAATATTCTCATGGGGAAGCCTCTACCAATCTATGGAGATGGGCAAAACATTCGAGATTGGCTCTATGTGTCCGATCACTGCCAAGCGCTAGATACTGTGATTCACCAAGGCAAGCTGGGCGAAACCTACAACATTGGCGGCAACAACGAAGTCAAAAATATTGATCTGGTTTACATGCTGTGCGATTTGATGGAAGAACTTGCGATCGACCTACCTGTGCGCCCTTGTCGTCAGTTGGCGACTTTCGTCAAAGACCGACCAGGGCACGATCGCCGCTACGCCATCGATGCTACCAAGATCAAAACTGAACTGAACTGGACTCCCCGTGAGACGATCGCGAGTGGGTTACGACAGACGGTTCAGTGGTATCTAGCTCACCCTGACTGGTGGCAATCGCTCCTCTCCCCGCAGTACCAAACGTACTATCAGCAGGTTTATATGAGTTTTAAGGCATGATTCAGTTCACGTTGCCTCGCCCACAAAAAGCGGTCTGGATTGTTTTTCTAATGTTGATTGCTCTGATCACAATTGGAGTGATCCGGGTAAACTCATTCAACAATCCACCCGTTCACCCAGAGTCCTCACGAGTTTTGGTGATTGCGAACCGCAATAGTCCCGTTTCTTTGCGAGTCGCTCAATACTACATGCAGCGTCGAGGGATTCCCACGACGAACTTTCTCACCCTAGAACTGTTTGACAGTAGCCAACAGCCAGTTTTTGAGTCGATCGAGTACCCGATCTATCAAAAACAGGTAGAGCGGCCCCTGCGGGAATTCTTGAACCGCAGGCACCTTAGCGATCAGATCCGCTATGTCGTGCTCACGAAAGGGGTTCCCCTGCGGGTTAAGAATGTCCCCCCCATCCATTTATGAATGGGGAAACGTTCATCCAACATCAGTCGCTCGATTCCACGATCGCGGCTCTTGACTACAAGACCTCAGCGATTGCCTTTAGAGACCTCGACTATAAAAAGATTTCTGGCAAGGAAGTCTTTGGGTTGCTGACCCCGAACCTTTACTGGCGGCAGACCTACCCTTTTGAGCATCGTCTGACGGGGGGCTATCTAGTGACTCGTTTGGATAGCTATCACGAGGCAGATGCTCGATCTTTGGTCGATCGGGCCCTGACTCCGCGCCCCTCACTCTCAGGAACTGTTCTGCTTGATGCTTTCCACGAGAATGAAAGTAGCGGTGAGCCGCAACTGGTGGATATTTTTGATCCTAAAGCTTGTACTCCGCAAATCGTCCCCAACTGCACTCCCCAAACGAGAGGGATGTGGGAGGCTTCTGGGCAAGATGTGATGTAGTAGCGCAAAGCACCGCCTTCAAAGCTGGCAGTGGCAACCTCGTCAAAGGTGAAGTGCGTGATGGTGCAGTCTCCAGTAAAGCGGAATGCAGATATACATGGGGTCAGCCCCGGCATCATACTTGCCCGCCGCGTCGTAATTCCACACGCGAAAGGTCTTCGGCGTTTGGGTAACTTCCTGCTTTTCGATCACTTCTCTGGCAAGACGGAGATTCAGCGGCACCGATCGCTCTCCCAACCCATAGACCGCTTCTTCAGCACGAAGCCGCGATCGATGCGTCCACCCGTCTCCTGGCTTCTCTGGCGGCAACTCTTCCCGCACCACGTTTCCTAAAGCATCCCGGACTGTGATCCGACCGTCAATCGCGATCGCAATCTTGAGTACTGGAGCGTCCTTCAAAAGACTCGTGACTGTCCAGCCCTCTGCCGTTTCTTTTAGGTGAGTTGCGACAGGTTCCCACTCTTGACGGGCGGTTCCTTCGGAGTTGCGCTTTGCGCTAAGCGCGTAAGGTACTGGCGGCAGCCCTGGCTTCCAATCCATCCGCACGAGATCGGGAGTCAGAAAGCAAAGATTGAGTTCTGCTTGTTCAAAGTAAAAGTGGGCACCATTGGCAGTTCCTTCGGAGTTGCGCTCTGCACTAATCGCTTCCGATTTCAGTAATTTTCCAGGGTGACTGAATGTTTCTGAAGGGGGTGGAACGTTGATCTGCCGCTCTACTTTTTCCTTCCAACGAGAGTAGCGAAATGCTTTGGGCGCATAGCTTAGTCAAAAAAACCTGGGCACTCGTAACCCTGACTCCAGAAATTGATCAGCAGCTAAAGCAGTATGAATGCGAAAATAACATCTTTATGCTTGGTAAAAAAATTACAGTGGAGGGTGGATTTTAGTAGAGTCAATCTTTTCCGTTCTGGCGTAGATAGCGATTAAGGCTCCTTTTCTAAAACCTCATACGTAGGATTAGATAACTCAGGAGGCGTTCATGATTGTACACCGTCAGCTTTGCTATGGGATCTTGAAAGGCTGGAATCAAGATCCTGCATATGTTTTTCATCCCAATAGAATCTCTGAGAAATCAGCATTCTTGTCCTCTTTGAATTAACCAAGAGGACAAAATATTATGGGAGTTAGGACGATCGTTCCTGGCTCGATTTCGTTCACCGTTGAGTTGCGCTGCTCAACCGAAAAACGGTATCGAGTCAGTGTCACTTTAGATTTGCAAGAGCGTTACATCTTTCTCTCGTCTGGCATTCTCCCGAATGTGAGCGATGAGATTGAAGAGTTTGTGTCACAACTGAGTGAGATTGCGTCCAATCAACTGGCATTGTTCAAATGGGATGGCACGAGTGATTTGACGACTGAATATCAAATTGTTCGAGTGTTGCTGGGATATCAAGTTGAACATTCTTTAGCGAAGTTCAACATTGCGATCGGGAATGGTTCACTGATTCAAGTGGAGGAATTGCACAACAAAATCACCATTCAACTGTAGGAAGTTGGACGTTAGGGAGCTGTCGCTAGATCTGGGTAGCGCCTCCCCTAATGACCCCTGTTTATTTAGGTTCAGGAACTGAGCAGCATTTCCGGTAGACGTTTCAGCACCCGCTTGAAGATTACGGTGTTCTAGATAGACCACTAGCAGCGAAACACAGTAGAATAAGCTCCGATCGACTCACTTCACCTTTCTCACTCATGTCTCAAGCAAAAATTGGCATTATCGGCGGCAGCGGACTCTATAAAATGGAGGCGCTGAAAGACGTAGAAGAGGTGCAGATTGAAACCCCATTTGGCTCACCATCAGACGCGCTGATTGTCGGAACGCTAGACAGAACGCGAGTCGCATTTTTAGCACGACACGGGCGAAATCACCATTTGCTACCGTCTGAGTTGCCATTTCGGGCAAATATTTATGCGATGAAAAGTTTGGGCGTAGAGTATCTGATTTCAGCCTCTGCGGTGGGTTCGCTTCAAGAAGAGGCGAAACCGTTAGATATGGTCGTGCCCGATCAGTTTATCGATCGCACTAAAAATCGCATCTCCACGTTTTTTGGCGATGGCATTGTGGCGCACGTTGCCTTTGGCGATCCGATTTGTCTCAATTTGGCGAAGGTGTTAGGCGATTCGGTTGAGAGTCTCAATCTCATAGATGTCGCCCTTCATCGAGGCGGCACTTATGTTTGCATGGAAGGCCCGGCATTTTCGACGAAGGCAGAATCACATTTGCATCGCAGTTGGGGCGCAACGATCATCGGCATGACCAATCTTCCAGAAGCAAAACTAGCGCGGGAAGCTGAAATTGCTTATGCGACTTTGGCGTTAGTCACAGATTATGATTGCTGGCATTGTGACCACGATAACGTAACAGTGGAGATGGTAATCGCGAATCTGCAACGCAATGCAGTCAACGCACAGAAAGTGATTCAGGAAACGGTGCGGCGGTTGAGTGAAAATCCGCCGACTTCTGAAGCTCATTCTGCACTGAAGTATGCAATTTTAACTCCAATGGATAAAGTTTCTGTTGCCGCTAAAGAACGGTTAGGTCTGTTGCTGAAGAAATATTTATACTAACCCGGCAACCATTGTGATTACCTTTGACCCTTACCCTAAATCCCTCTCCCAGAACGGGCGAGGGACTTTGAATCTGGCTCCCCTTCTTCTATTTTGGGAGCAGGGTGGTTTCATACAAGAAAAGAGTAGTACATTGGGGCAGAAACATTAAATATTTCTGCCCCAAAATAGATGGAAAGTTTCAAGGGTTGACGACTACCACGTAGGGCGAAGGCAGTGCTTGGGCTTTTCCAGCGTTGACCAACGCTTGATAGACAAACGCCGCGACTTCTGCTCGTGTGGCCTCCCGATTAGGATTCAATGCCCCGACAGTTGGGTAGTTGACGACTACTTTTCGGGTGGTTGCCGAGGCGATCGAGCCACTCGCATACGACGGAATCGCAGTTGCATCTTGATATCTCGACAGAACCGAAACATCTCCGTTGCCAAACTCTAAGCCATTTGCGATCGCCACCAGTGCCTGAACTCTGGGAATCTTTTGTTCTGGCTTAAAGGTGCCGCCAGGATAGCCCGCCATGAACCCACCCTGCGAGGCAGTTTGAATTGCGTCGAACCCCCAAAAGCTCTTGGCAACATCGGCAAAAGTCGTCCCCGCTCGGCGAGGTGTTGGGCTAAAAGCTTTGCTCACAATCACCGCAAACTGAGCACGAGTCACCGGATCGTTGGGCTTAAAGCTGCCATCTGGGAAGCCTGTAATTACCTTCTGGGCAGCCAAAGCTTGAATATAAGCCTGTGCCCAATGTCCCTGAACGTCAGCAAAGGTGCCGCTGCTGGCAACAAAGTCTACTTTTCCAAAAATGCGTTTAGGGTCGATGCTGTTGCCGATCGCAACCAGCGTGTTGTTACCCGTTGAGTTGTTGAGATCGAATTGTTTGTTATTGCGAATCGTGTTGTTTCCGGGAGTTTCAGCCGTGCCTAAGTCAGGTTGGGCCCCGATCGTGGCAACAACTCCATCGCGTTTGTTATCAGTAATCGAGTTGTTGCGAAGAATAGGACGAGCATTGTCATTGATGTAAATGCCATCCTGGTTTTGGCTGATTTGGTTGCCATCGACAAGGGGTGCAGAGGTGCCGCTGATCGCTAAACCAAACCCAGTGTCTATAAAGACGTTGCCTCGAATTTCACCCCGCGCTGCTTTTGCAACTGAGATGCCATCGCCTTCGTTTTTGGTGAAGAGGTTGTCGAGAATTTTAGGATTCGCGGTGCCTGTGACAAACACGCCTTCTCTGAGGCTCTTGGTAAAGGTGCTGTTGGCGATCGTCGGGTTGGTATCTTCAACCCAAATTCCCGTGCCGCGAGAGTTAGAATTTGTCACCGTCACGCCTCGAATCTCGCTGCTCTGAGCTGCCAAGATCGTCACATTTTGGGTGGCAAACGTCTTACTGTTATAGCCGCCGCTGCCCGTGATCTGAATGTTTTGCCCCTTGCCCACTTCGTCTCCGCGCAGCACCACACCCGCCTTCATTTTGACCGGAAACGTTTCGCCAGTTTCCTTACTATAGGTTCCGGGAGCGAGTTGCACGATCGTGCCTGCCGTCGCTTGTTGAAGGGCAAAAGCGATCGTCCGATAAGGGGCATCGGCTCGTCCGGCATCTGAGCGATCGTTCCCCGACGTTGGATTCACGTAAACAATGCCGCTGGCAGTCGGCACTTGCGGAATCTGCCCTGGAATAACATTCGGCTGAGTTGGCAATGGAATAACGCTAGGGTTCGGTACCGGAGTGACAACGTTTGGGTCTGGCACCGGAGTGACAACACTTGGCTGCCTGGGCCCAGACTGAGGAGTCTCAGGAGTCACCACGGGAACCACTACATCATTATTTGGCTGAGTCGGAACCGACTGAGCAAGCAGGATTCCACTCCCGCTCATCAACATGAGAGTGGCTAACCCTGAAGAGGCAAAACGAGTTTTGAAATGAGAAACCGAGTTCTTTTGAATACCGTGGCGTGACATATTGGTGTGGTGTGTAAGAGTTAATTGATAAATCGGGACGCTTAATCGGTCAGAATTCTGACTCAATCTCAGATATCAGCAATGACGATAGCATCTAAATCTCGATTTACAACTGAAGGAAATGACAAACCTAGATGAGTCTAAGTTCCCTGTAGCGCGGTTTAATGAAGTAAGACTCCTCAACCCAGCTAATTTTCATAGAGGCGACAAGAGCCATGACAGATTTTCAGGATTTTCTCATTCACAAATGTGCCCAGGTCGCGATCGGAGAGTTTAAACCGGGCACGTTTGAAGCAGCGCAGCAACTTTATCAAGAAGCCGTTGCCATGTATGCAGAAGGTTTTCTAGGTGCTTATCTGCTGCGGGAGAAAGACACCGATCGCGGCATTTCTGTGATTTTTTGGGAGAGCGAGGCACTGATGGAAGCCAACAGCAGCGAGGCCCATCAAGCTATTCTCAAGAAGATGACTCCGTTGTTTTCGGCAGTGCCAATGATCAACGCCTATGAGATTGTGAGCGAAATTCTGCCTAAAGAATGATAAAATGGGAGAACCTATTGCAGTGCGCTAACGTCGAGGAAGTCATCCTCATTTAACTAAGCGTATGAAATTACAAGGTTTATCTTTTCGTCTTTTGCTGGCTTTAGGAGTGGCAACAGGTGCTATTGTCGTGAGTCCCTCTGCTTTTGCGGCTCAACAAGTGATTTTGAAATATGGCATTTTGCGAGAATCTGTTTCAGTCAGCGACTTGACAACCTTTGCTGAAACGGGAAACACATCGCCTGCCCTGCAAGCTCATTTGAAACTCTCCCGTCAAAAACCAGAAGCGGTGCGGCAAACGCTCACGAAAGAGATCCGCATTAATCCGATCGTGCTTGATCGAGTGATGAACAGTCCGATCGGAAATGTCCTCCTCGATCCGCTCAGTCAAGCCATCCGAACCCCAACCGGAGGTGCTGATCGTCAAGCGCTTCGAGGTGCTCTTGCGCTTTCTGCTAGCGGAGATGGCAAACTTTCGGTTTTAGAAATCGTGCAGAAATATCCGACTCAAGAGGTTTTAGTTGATGGCGATCGCATTGTGGATGCCTATCGTCGCTTGAGTGATCTCGTCGATCGCATCAAAGGCCCTCTCGGCAGCATTCTTCTTAAAAGATAACCCCCTAAAAAGGGGGCACTACCGAGAGGAGGATTTGAGCCTTGACTTTTAGTAAGCCAGGGTTTCTAGCGTCTCGCGCAAGTAGGTATGAACCAGCGTATCAAGACTGATATCTGCCAGGCGCTTGTCTACTTCTCGCTCAATCTTCCAGCCTTTAAAGCCTGAACTCTCGGCGATCGCTCGCTTGAGACTATCCCAAACTTGAGTCTCGTAAGCTAGAGGGTGAGCATTATCTTCAGAGGGTGAAGACGCGTTGAAGTTAGACATGGCAGACCTTTGTGAGAGAGCATCAAAAATTTGTAGCGTTGAAGCGGTTTCGCTTTAGGAAAAACTTAATTTTGGGAAGCCAAATTCTTATCAGAGCCTATCTACAAGATAGCTTAATGAGCATTGTTGTCTGTAATTTTGACAACATTTCTACTCGGTTGAGATATAAAAAATTCTATCGTAATAACAGAAAGCGCTCACGATCGTTCATAAAATATCCGCCGAATCATCTGCATCGGGAGTCGAGAAGTCAGTGACCGAATTTAAGGGGTCTGCCCCGATCGACGCTGTCGGTGCCGCCGCTATTTCATCAGGCAGCAGGGGCAGCACAATTTGGTTAACTTTCAACCCCAAGACTGAGAAAGCTGGCAGAATTTGCTCAACGGCAAACGGTTGGGCAACCGCAAACTCTTGATCACTTGCCAGAAGCACTCGACCCACACTCAGCGGAACTTGTAGAAACAGATTGCTGGCAAGAAATGCGATCGCTGCCACTCCTAACCCCAGCCCTCGCACTGGAAATGGTGTGACATCAGCCGCGATCGGCGCAATCAAATAAATCTGCCATAAAAGCACCCACATCACTAACGCTCCTAGCCCAATCCAGACTGGGCTGCGGCGAGACTTAAAGAGCGTCAAAATTCGGCGCTGATCGTCGGTCAACCGCTCAGGTTTGACCGCAACAGCAACTAGACTAAAAATATAGAAAGGTTTCTGCCACTGCATCCAAACAATCGGGGCGATGCCGACGATCGCAATTAGCCCTAACTCTAACCAGACGGGCAACAGTGGGTCACCCACCGCCAACCCCAATAGGCAAACCACCAACCCCAAGGGAACGGCTGCCACACCCGCCGCATGAATCCAAAGATAGGGATCAGACCAGAAAGTCCGCATAACTCACACCTACTTAAACGCATCCCTCATTTTAGAAGGTGTGGGGGCATGAGGCGTGAGTTATCGAGAGAAAAGGCTGATGGACTAGCCGATTTCCTGTTCTCGCTGTTGCTTAAGAGTCTGTAGCTGATGCAGTAAGGACTCAGTTTCAGCGTGAAGATTGAGAAACTTTGCTTGCTGATCGGCTTGATAGAGTGCCTTCATCTTTTCGAGCGATCGGGCCCACTCTTGATCTGAGAGCGCAGAAGGCTCTTGGCGCTGCTCACACACTGCTGTATTGCTAAACTGATGATTTGAATTCGTCGTTGTCATAGGTCTTAGGAATTTGTACTTACTCACACCGAAAATTATCTTAACCTAAACTTTACACGACTTTGTATCGAAGTGTTCTGTTTTATGACTGGCAGAAAGTTCTCTAAGTTCCTTTAAGAGACAGGGCACTCTGACCCTCTGTAGTAGACTAGGATCTACTATTGCATTCAACGATTCAACCCTGTGACTTTAAGTCTGTCTGTTCAAGATGACTCGCTTCACGAGGCTATGCCCAAAGTTCAAAACTGGCGCGGCTTGATTGAGGGCTATCGGCGCTATCTTCCCGTCACCGATAAAACGCCCGTGATCACGCTGCACGAGGGCAATACGCCCTTGATTCCGGCACCTGCGATCGCGGCTCAGATCGGTCGGCAGGTGAAAGTGTTTGTGAAATACGACGGTCTGAATCCGACAGGCAGCTTTAAAGATCGCGGCATGACAATGGCGATTTCTAAAGCCAAAGAAGCCGGGGCAGAAGCTGTGATTTGTGCCAGTACGGGCAACACGTCTGCCGCCGCTGCTGCCTATGCGCGTCGTGGAGGAATGCGGGCGTTTGTGCTGATCCCCGATGGCTACGTAGCACTCGGAAAGCTGGCTCAAGCGTTGCTCTATGGGGCGGAAGTCTTGGCAATTCATGGAAACTTCGATCGTGCTCTAGAAATCGTGCGTGAGATGTCACAAAATTACCCGGTGACGTTGGTCAATTCGCTCAATCCCTATCGGCTTGAAGGTCAAAAAACGGCTGCTTTTGAAGTGGTTGACGTGTTGGGCGACGCGCCTGATTGGCTGTGCATTCCAGTTGGCAATGCTGGAAACATTAGTGCTTATTGGATGGGCTTTTGCCAATATCATCAAGAAGGACGCTGCACCCGGCTTCCGAAGATGATGGGTTTTCAGGCAGCAGGCTCGGCTCCTTTGATCAGTGGTCATATCATCAGTCACCCCGAAACGATCGCCACCGCTATTCGCATCGGCAACCCCGCCAATTGGCAAAAAGCTCTAGCGGTTCAGGAGTCGAGCCAGGGCGAATTTAATGCCGTCACCGATGAAGAGATTTTAGACGCATATCGTCTGCTGGCTTCTGGAGAAGGAATCTTTTGCGAACCTGCTAGCGCTGCCTCCGTCGCTGGGCTGCTTAAGGTCAAGGATCGAGTGCCGACTGGGGCAACGGTGGTCTGTGTCTTAACGGGTAATGGACTGAAAGATCCTGACACTGCGATCAAACACAGTCAAAATCAATTTAAACAAGGCATTTCACCAGACTTAGAAGCCGTTGCGAAAGCGATGGGATTTTAACTTTCGCCCTTTTGTTCTCTGACTTTAGTCAGTAAATCCACCGTATCGCCTAGTGCAGTGGTCAGGTTTTTGCGGGTTTGCGCGTGGTCGGCTTGCTCGGCTTTGAGATCTTGAGCGAGGCGATCGTGTTCTGTCCAAAGTTCAAACAGTCTGGCTTTGAGTTCGTCAACGGTGGTCAGATTCTCGATCGAGCGCTCGATCGTGGATTGCGTGTTCGATCGGTCTGATGAAGCTTGAGGAAGAATTTGAAGTTGGGCAATTTCGGACTTGAGATCGGCGATCGTTTGTCGGGTCAACATTGCTTCTGTGCGTCGCTGCTGGGCTTCTGTCTCATAGAGCTTTCGCCAATTGTCAGCGCTAGCGTTTGCGGCTTCCTGCGCTTCTTGCGCTGCTTGTAACGTTTGTTTGAGGTCTTTAATCTCGTTGAGCCACTGCACAACCTGGTCAGCCATTTTTCTACGCCTCTGTTGAATTTAAATGAGGTTCGCTGCAAAGATCGTACTTCACACTCTATGCGACGCTCACCCCTAAAACTCATATCGTGTATCTTTTACCAAGTAAAGCTTTCAGCGCTAAATATTTGAATGTGACCCTTAAAGGAGAGGCGCGGGGTTTAGGAAAGTATTTAAAGCTTGTGAGAAGACCCGTAGAATCACTGGACTAAAGCTGAAGCGGTTTTGTATTCTCTTGGAGAAATTACTTATCCTATGAGAGCTTCAGTATGCGATCGCTCCGGTTTATTTTTATTACTCTCATTACTTTTCTATTTATCACCAGTGCTGTTTTTTGGCGGAAGGCGATCGCGATTCTTCTCAGTGGCATTAATAAAGTGGGCAGATTCATGTGCGGAGTTAGATTTTGGTTGCTAGGTATTGTTAGCTTCATCATTGCTACAACTGCAACTGTCTTTGTTTCAGGCTCATTTTTAAATCGTCTCCTCTTAGCTGCGTCGTGTACAGTTTTCAGCTTTAACTCTACTTTCTGCACTCCAAATTTAGGGGTGGAGTCCGATCGTGCAACAGCGACGATTACTTCTACTCTCAAGGAAGTACGAGATATTGACAGTAATTTATCGACGCACAAACCAGTCAAAATCGAAGAATCAAGAGGGTTTACTGGTTCTACTTTGGCTTTCAAACCTGATAAAGACAATGAGGGACATCGTGAAATAACGAAACTTGCAACTAATGGAATATGGGTTTCTCCGAGAGATAAAAAGGTGCTGGTTGACGAGGATGGAACAGATCTCCAGTTTACTGAAGATGCCCAAAAGGAAATTTACCAAGCTAATAGGGGTGTAGATTTAGATCCAGGTATGTTTGGTTTGAATCCTTCTGAAGATTTTGGTATACCTGAAAATCATTTTGATAACGACCTATTTCCAGCAGCATCAGCGCGGCTTAAAACTTTAAAGTCTGAAGTTGTTGAAGCATTAAAGCCAATTAGGAAGGACTCCACTGAAGAAGATAAAAAAGCCATAGGAAAAGAAGCTCGTAGAAATCTTGGACAAGCTTTACATACTTTGCAGGATTTTTACGCTCACAGCAATTGGGTAGAGTTGGGCAAGACTGAAATCAATGAGGATTTAGGTAGAGAAGTTATTTGTGATGGAGCAGATAAGCACACTCCTCCTTGTAGTAAACCCGCCGATCCAAACAAAAAAGATGATGGTAAGCCTAATGGCGATCCAACTGCTACTATTAAAAAAAAGATATGCATCTTTCGTGTTTGCAGACAAGAATACGATCCGGGAACCCTCGATCCCAATCTTAAAAAACTTACATCTGGGTACTTCGATAGCATTATCAGTCCTTGCGTCGCGCCGCCAGGTAAAGTACGACACGGGTTCTCTTTGGCAGATTCTGTTAACCCTTTCGACTGTCCTAACGGCCTTAACAAAGATGAAAAAGATCGCCCTGGATACAAGATGGCAGCTTCTCTCGCAGAAAAAGCTAGCAGAGACTATATAAACCAGATTATTTTTGAGGATCAAGATTATCCAAATAGCCCAAACATCAGCGGAAATATACCCGCAATCAAAGCTCTAATGGGCATTTATGAAGACCCGTGTAAATCTGAAAGCAATCAAAACCGTGAAGAGTGCAAACTGAAAGAGGGAAAAACTTACGGCGACCCGCATATCGCTACCTTCGATGGGATGAGATACAGCTTTCAAACAGTGGGAGAATTTATCCTGTCAAAGTCTAGCAATGGTTCCTTTGAAGTTCAAACACGTCAAGCACCTGTCAAGCCTTCGCTTTCACTCAACAGCGCTGTAGCAATGAAAGTGGGGAATAGCCGAGTTGCCTTATATTCAAAAGATTTTCCTGATGCAGATACCAGCACTCCGCTGCGAATTAATGGCAAGCCAACGACCATTGAAGGCGACAAACTAGCTCTGCCAAACGGTAGCGAGATTTTGAAACAAGGCAATAATTATGTGGTTAACTTTTCCACAGGTGAGAAGGTTGTCGTTAGCTCAATTAGTACTGGGGGCAATTCATACTTCAACGTTTCACCCTTCGTTTACAACCGTGCAGGAAAATATAGTGGCTTGCTCGGAAACGTCAATGGTAATCCTAACGATGACCAAAGGGTTCGCGGCAAAGAAAACTCTTTGGACTCCAAGTCAACTTATGGTGATGTGAAGCAAGTCTTAAGCTTCGCTGGTTTGAGAATTCCAGGGGCGCTGAGTGGAGCCGAAAAGCTTTACTTCGACCAACTTTATAAGGAGTTTGGCAATAGCTGGCGCGTTAAACAAGAAGAATCCTTGTTTGATTACCCGGCAGGCAAAACCACCAAGAATTATGTTGATCCTGCTTTTCCAGACAAGTACTTGACGCTCAATATGTTGTCTGCCGACCAGATCCAGAAGGCGCAGAATGCTTGCACAGAGGCAAATGTCACTCAAGATTTGATGGAAGGCTGCATTTTTGATGTCGGCTTCTCCGGCTTCTCTGAGTTTGCTCGTGCTACAGCAGAAATCAACGGCTATGTCGGTATCGTCAATCAACTGTTCCCTCGTTTAAACATCCCGACACCAGAACAGGCTGTCGATCGCGTCATCGAAAAGATTAAACCCAAAGTTTGCTTACCGTTTGTCGGTTGCCTTTAGTGCGATCGCCTCCATCTTGTAGATGAGCATTTACTGCAAGACAAAGCCTACTTCCATCCTTTCTTTGCCCGATCGAGTACATAAGCTGACACGTCTTGAATCTGAGCCTGGTTGAGACGGTCTTTGTAAGGAGACATATTATTTTTGCCGTTGGTGACAATGCCAGCGATCGCCGCCTCGGTTGCATAGCCGTTTTGCTGGAGTGCTTTCAGCTTCAGGGTTTTGCCGCGTCGCACAATGTTACCGCCGTTAGCATGGCATCCCGCACACTGCACCTCAAATAGTTTGGCACCACTCGTCAAGTCTGCGGCAAGAGCCGGGAGGGTTAATGAACTGATCAAAAAGACGATCGCGCTCCATCCAATTATCAATAATCGCTGAATCATTTTCGTTTGAATTAAAAGTGTCTGTGGTCTCGATCGTGGCATCTTTTTCTCGCCTTGTGCCCTATTGCCCTGATTAAAGACAATGGCACAATACTAAGAAGATCTTCAAGGAGCGAGTGCGGTGCTAGTAAATGTAGGAGTGGGTATCGTTTGTTTTACGATCGCGTTTGTGTTGGCAAGCTTAGTCGAATATTGGCTGCATCGCTTGATGCACGTCTCGCCCAAAATTGGTGAACGACACCGCGATCACCATCGTCGCAATGAAGCACAGGGCGTGCTGTGGGAGTTCCGCGACTATGTGAGAGGGACGTTTATCGTCCTATGTTTGATGTTTTTTCACTCGCGGTCAGCAGGGATAGGCTGGTTTTTGGGCGGTTTTATCTACGCGGCTTTTTCGTCTTATGCTCACCAGCTACAGCACGAAAATCCGACCAAGTGCTTTTGGATGAAGATGCCCGTCC
Source organism: Phormidesmis priestleyi ULC007 (assembly GCF_003003695.1). Taxonomy (NCBI): domain Bacteria; kingdom Bacillati; phylum Cyanobacteriota; class Cyanophyceae; order Leptolyngbyales; family Leptolyngbyaceae; genus Phormidesmis; species Phormidesmis priestleyi. The sequence goes on along the minus strand of NZ_PVWG01000019.1, from coordinate 63,978 downwards.
ACTATGTTCACCACAAATATGGCATGTGGCATCACAATTTTGGACTCGCCGTAGACTGGTGGGATCATGCGTTTGGCACCTATAAGCAGGTTGACTGGCTAACTGACGAAGAGTTAAGTCAACCTGAAAAAAGCTATTGGCAACTGCGCTGGTTTTGAGTCAAAAACTCTGAACTTCAGGCAATTCTCAAAAAAATCGTTACCAATTCCAAAAACTTTCGATCGCTCCCCCGTCTCCTGAATTTCTCTGTGCTATCGTTCCAAAATCCCATTAGAAAGAACGGGGAGAAGCGCTATGAGCTACCTCCAAGATGCAAAGGCGCACTTTGTCGCCTCTCATCAAAACCCAATCAACCAGGCGTTACACCACTTAACAAATCTGTTGGCGATCGCTGCGGTCATTTACTTGTTTTATGACTGGCGCATGACACTCGTTTGTCTATTGCTGACTCAAGTGTTTGCCCTGGGTGGACACGCTGTTTTCGAGAAAAACGAACCTGCTTTCGTCAAATATCCCGGCATTACCATTTTGGTTTCTCTCGCCTGGTCGTTTGAGCATTGGTTTGGTCTACGCCAGCTTTGGCAGCATTTCAAACCCAAAGCAACCGCCTAACTCGTTACAAAAATCTACACTACGGGGAACTTCATGTATCAAGATTTGCTAGTTATCGACGCAGATGCTCACAAGATCGAGAATCCGCTCGTGATTCGAGACTACATCGAGCCACAATATCGCGATCGCCTCAGTCTAATCGTCGATAGCTTGGGTGATCAACGAATGCGAGTCATCGACTTTAACCCCGCAACTGGCAAGAATGACTTAGAAAGACTCTATCCTCAACCTCAAGGTTTAGGCAAAGGTGGCTTTCGCAGCCTTCACCCAGAAACCACGCTGGGAGCCATGTTTAACCAGGTGCGGATCGAACACATGGATCGGGAGGGCATCGACGTGCAGGTGATTTACGGCACTTGGACTTTGAGCTATTCGTCTTATTTAGACAAAGACATGGCGATCGCCCTCTGTCGCGCCTACAACAATTATATGGCTGACGATTGCCGGGGCTATGACAACCGCCTCAAGCCGATCGGCGTTTTGCCCATGCAAGATGTCAACGAAGCCATCAAAGAGATGCGTCGCTGCGTCAATGAGCTGGGCATGATCGGCGTTTCGATCGCACCCAACATTGCGATTCCGCACCCCAAAGCGCCTGACGCATTCCCCGAAATTCGCACTTGCAAAACTCTTAGCCATCCTGATTTTGAGCCACTTCTGCAAGCGGCTGTTGATTTGGATGTCTCGATCGGCATTCATGGCGGGCCGGGTTCTTACATGATTGGCGGCATCGCTGACCACATGGAGACGTTTGTCCTCAGCCATATTTTTGTACAGCGTAATCAACAGCAGATGGCACTGGCTCGGATGGTGTTTGATGGTGTGTTTGAGCGCTTCCCCACTTTGCGAGTCGGCTTTCTAGAAGGGGGTTGTGGCTGGTTGCCTGACCTCGCCCACGCCTTCCACGAACATTGGGAAAAGCGCATTCGTGACTTTGATCCCAAGAATCCCTATCGCCCTTCGCTAATGGAATTCACGAAGCTGATGATTCAAGAGCGAGGCGTTCACAACAACAGCAACATCATCAGCCAAGCAAAAAATTTGTTCGATCTGCTGTGGACAAAGCAGCATGACCCAACGCAAATCGACGACTCTAGCCTATACGAACACTACGATCTGCGTCACCGTGACCCAATGGAATATTTTGGACGCGGGCAGATTTTCACCTCCTTTGAATCGGATGATCCCGCCCCGGCTTACCTGCCGATCGCGATGGGTGAAATGGGCAAACACCTGACCTGCTTCTCTGGTGACTACGGTCATTGGGATGGTGTTTTGAAGGATTGTGTCAAGTCTGCCGCCGAAGTCGCCGACTACGATCGTGAGCATCTCAACCTACTGCTCAACGGCAATGCGTTGGCGCTGTATGGCGATCGCTTAAGTCGATCGTTGCCCGAAAACCTGTCAGCTTCAACGCTGGTTGGAACACGAGGTTAGAATTTGTCGAGTGAAATCTGGCAGATTCTGTAGGGGCGCACCACTGTACTCTTACGGGATCTGCCCAGCCACGGGTCGATTTCAAAAGGGTAGTTTGAAGAGTGAGGGCAAAAAGTTGCCGTACAATTGGTATGCCTACCTAAACAAGTTGTGGTTTGCAATGAGTGATAAAGAAGCAGTGCTTGAACTTGTAAAGCGGTTACCTGCGACAGTCTTTTTGCACGAAATGCTGAGAGAGATTGAGTTTATTGCGGCGGTTAAAGAGGACTTGGATGAAATCGATTAGGGTCAGGGCATCTCTATTGAGTCCGTCGAGCAAATGATGGCAACATGGACTACCCCGTAACATCGTCTCCCAAGATGGTTGGAGATTTAGAGACAATATTGATCGCTACAGCAGACAGTTCAGATAGTGTCCTTGGTTAGGAACGGATGGAACACGAGGGCGGTCATTCTGCATAGACTAGAGAAATGTAACGTGTAAGTGTGACTAGAACTACCCTCCCGCGTCCCCCCCTTCTGCCGATGGCCTCGATCGCCCGCAAAAACCTCTTTGAAGACATTCCTCGCTTTCTCGTCGCGCAAGCTGGCATCATGTTTGCCGTCAGCCTGGTGACGATTCAAGTCGGCATTCTTAAAGGGTTCACTCGATCGACGGCGCTTTTAATTGATCAATCTACCGCCGATCTGTGGGTTGCCTCTAAAGACATGGTGCATCTAGAGTTGACAAGCCCGATCGCGGCTGAAAAAGTCGTCCAGGCTCAACAAGTCTCAGGGGTGGAGCGGGCAGAAGCGCTGATGATTCGATCGAGCATTTGGCGCAGCGATTCTGGACTGATTACCCCAGTCAGAATTTTTGGCTTTGACCCTAACAGTCGCCTTTTTGCAGGTTGGGATGTTAGCCAGGGCAAACTCAATGCCGTTAAACAACCCTTTAAAGTCGTCGTCGATCGCTCTAGCTTAAAAAATTTAGGGCAGACGCAAATCGGTGAGCAAGGCAAAATCGGGACGCTCCCGGCGCAAATTGTGGGGTTGTCTCAAGATACGCAGTCGATCGTGTCTAGCTTGTTTATCTTCACGTCGCTAGAAAACGCTAACGCCTATGCCACTGCCGGGTTAAACACCTCAGTCAACTGCACCCGGAAAACCCAAGGCAATCTCGTTTGCACCAACAATTTTGACAATGCTCCCTTAGATGGCAAACCTGCTTCTCTCACCCCTCCTCGCAGTCTCAGCATTTCTGACCCCATATCCTATGTGTTAATCCGGGCAAAGCCGGGGCAAGACTTGCAGCAATTAAAACAGCGCTTAGAGGCGGCTCTGCCTGACACTCGCGCCTACACTCAAGCCGAACTTGCCGAGCAAACTCAGGTCTATTGGTCAGAGCGAACCGGAGTCGGCTTTATTCTCAGCTTGGGAGCAACCGTGGGATTTGTGGTTGGCATGGTGATTGTGGGTCAAATTCTCTACTCTTCAGTGGCCGACCACCTGCGCGAGTTTGGAACTCTTAAAGCGATGGGTGCGTCAAATTGGGTTATCTACAGCGTCATTTTAGAGCAAGCGATGTGGATGGCAGTTTTAGGATATATTCCCAGCATGGCCTTTTGTCTCGGACTTGGAGCCTGGACACAGACCGCCAAGGGCATCATGATCCTAATTACTCCCGCCACGGCAGGGGGGGTTTTGATTTTAACGGTGGTGATGTGCGTAGGGTCTGCCCTCTTTGCAGTGCAGAAAGTTACACGCGTCGATCCGGCTATCGTTTTCAAAGCTTAGGGTAAGCTGTAAAATCTCGTAATCCTTGCGAGGCGAGACGTTAGCGATCGTTAAAGTTCAATCCTTTTGCTGATGGGAACTCAGGGAGTCTAGGTAGACTAGATATATAAAGTGAAGTTTCTACCTAAACCCGGATCTAGCCTCTCAGAGGGTGTATTTACCTTTCAGAATGAAAGCTTGTGAGCTGCTCCCCACACGCCGTCTAAAAATCCCTTCATTTCAATAGATTAAAGAATGACTGCCACCCAAATCGATTTACTGCAAAGTGCCGGGAGTGCTTCTCAAGCTAATCTCTCTATCCGTCTTGAGAGAACAGAGGTTAACGCGATCGCCGCTCGTGGCGTAGAGATGGTCTATCAGTCAGGAACCGAGCGGTTTCAAGCACTAAAAAATATCGATTTAGAGGTCAAGTCTGGTGATATCCAGCTTTTAATGGGGCCATCGGGTTCTGGCAAAACGACGCTACTCTCAATTTTGGCAGGCATTCTCACCCCTACATCTGGAAGTGTAAGCCTGCTCGGAGAAGAAATCTCTAAGCTATCTAGCTCAAAATTGGCGAAGTTTCGGCTTGAAAACATCGGCTTCATCTTTCAGGGGTTTAATTTATTTCCAGCGTTGACTGCCCTAGAAAATGTTGAGGTTGCCCTTAACCTTAAAGGCATTCGTCGCGCGGCTGCTCATCGTCAAGCTTTAGACTTGTTAGATCAGGTGGGGCTGTCTCAGCAAGCAAAACGGCACCCTCAAGATCTCTCAGGCGGCCAAAAGCAGCGCGTCGCGATCGCCCGTGCCCTGGCAGGAAATCCGCGTTTGATTATGGCAGATGAACCGACTGCCGCCCTCGACTCTCATAATGGTCACGCCGTGATCGAGCTATTGCGAAACTTAGCGAAAGAGAAAGGACGCACCGTTTTGATCGTCACCCACGATCCCCGAATCATTGATGTTGCAGATAGTGTTGCTTATCTAGAAGATGGAGTCTTAAAGTCAGGTGTGAGAACTCGATAAGTAAGGTAAAAAGTGGGAGATGTCGTTTCTTCTGGCTGAAAACCCGATCCCCTGATTTTCGTTTAGCAGAAAGGGGCACTCTGATGAAGAAGACGTGAACGGTTAATCTTTTCAAGTCTTCTTCACCAGCCAGCCCCTCTTGTGAAACTATCGCGCCTCGTTCCTCCGTTAAAATTTGTGCGATCGCTAACGGTTTCTCTCAACGGGATTCTCGTAGCATCTTTTGTATTGCAAATTTCTGCGATCGCAGGTTTAGTGGGGTGGCTATCGGTTCGTAACGATCACCAAGCGATCGCAGGCTTGGCGATGCGATTGCACAGTGAAACAAATTTGCAGGTCACTCAGCATTTAAATGAGTATTTGGGTCGAGTGCATTTGGTCGATCAGACAAACCGCGATGCGCTGCAAATCGGGCTGATTACGCCGTCTAACTTAGAAGAGATGCAGCGCCTTTTTCTCAAAGAAGTTCAAACGTTTAAGGTGAGCTATGTCAACTTTGTTAGCCCGTTAGGAGAATATGCGGGGGCAGGCTATGCCTCAAGCGAAACAATTACAACCAGCGAGATTAACAAAGCAGCCCTCAAAAAATCTTACGATTACGAAGTCGATCAGTTCGCTAGACGAACAAAGGTACACAGCATCACCCAATACGATCCTCAAGCTGAGAGTTGGTATATCGAAGCGGTGAAGGCAGGTCGTCCGGTTTGGAGCCAAATCTATCAGTGGGATGACATGCCAGAAGTGACTTCGATTAGCTCTGGCTATCCTCTCTATGATTCAAAAAAGAAGCTGATTGGCGTGTTAGGCGTTGATCTCGTCCTTTCAGATATTTCTAAATCGCTGCGAAAACTGCCTGTAAGTCGATCGGGCGCAGTGTTTATTGTCGAACGATCGGGGTTACTCGTCGCGAGTTCTTCCTCTGAGCCAGTGACGATGATTGTCAATAAAAAAGCCGAGCGACTATCGGCATTTAATAGTGGAGATGTGCAGATTCGCTCAACGATGAAGCAGTTAGTGCAGAAGTTTGGCAGTCTTGAGCAGATTCACAGCAAGCAGAGTTTAGAAGTCTCGATCTCATCCCAAAATTCTTTAGAAACCAAGGCAGTCGATGATCACTATGTGCAAGTCACCCCTTGGCAAGATCAAAAAGGACTGGATTGGCTGCTGATCTCGATCGCACCAGAGTCGGAATTTACTGGGAAAGTCGATGCCCAAAAGCAAGTCGGAGTTCTCTTGTGTGTGATTGCAGTGATGGTTGCGATTACGATCGCTATGCTAATTGCCCGGTGGCTGACAGCACCCATTTTGCGGTTTAGTCAAGCCTCAAAAGCGCTGGCTTCGCTGCTTGCTTCTGGCAAAACTGCGACCGAAGAACTTAGTCAAGGGGTCAATGTCAATATTGGCATTCCGATTCGCATCAGAGAGTTAGATCGGTTGGCAACGTCATTTAATCAAATGACAAAGCAGCTTCAAACGTCGTTTCAAACCTTGGCGACTGCTAACGAAAATTTAGAAGTGCGAGTGGAAGAACGCACCGCAGAACTTAGATTGAGAAGCAATATCACCAGTCAAATTCGCAAGTCTTTGGATTTAGATACAATTTTGCAAACGGCTGTGATTGAGATTCGCGCCTTGATGCACATCGATCGCTGCACCTTTGTTTGGTATAACCCTCATACCCAGCCCGCTATCTGGGAAGCCGTCACAGAATCTAAGCTACCGACGATTAGAAGTGCCCTGGGTTCCTATTCTAAAAAGTTTGCAGGCGTGTTAGGAGAAGAATTTCTCAAGTTTCAAACCATTCAATTAGATGATGTGTCTCAATTACCTGCACCATTGTCGCGGCGGTTGCTGCGATCGCTTGACTGCACCTCGTTTTTAGGGTTGCCCATGCAAAAAGACCGTGAAGTGGTGGGCGTGGTCATTTGTACCCATACGCGAGGGAGCCGCCCCTGGAAGCCAGAAGAGGTAAAACTGCTTAGAGGTGTGATCGATCAGTTAGCGATCGCCATGAGTCAAGCAGAACTTTATGCCGAAGCCCAAAACAATGCCCAAGTCGCCCAAACTCAGGCAATGCGACTCGCGGCTGCCATCAAAGAATTGCAGCAAACTCAGGCACAACTGATTCAAACCGAGAAGATGTCTAGTTTGGGGCAGATGGTCGCTGGCATTGCTCATGAGATCAACAATCCGGTCAGCTTTATCTATGGAAATTTGATTCATGCCGAAGAGTATGCTCAAAGTCTGCTGCGGCTCGTGAGCCTTTATCAACAGCACTGTCCTGATCCGTCTCGTGAAATCGAAGCTGAAATAGAGGCGATCGACCTGGAGTTTTTGACCGACGATCTACCCAAGATGTTTCAATCGATGCAGATTGGGGCAGAGCGCATTCAACAAATTGTGCAATCTTTGCGGACGTTTTCTCGATTAGACGAGTCAGACTTTAAGACCGTCAACCTGCACGAAGGCATCGACAGCACCTTGATGATTTTAGAAAGTCGCCTGAAGGCAATCTCGACCCGTCCAGCGATTCAAGTCATTAAACACTATGGTCAACTGCCGTCAGTCCAGTGTTACGCCGGGGATTTAAATCAGGTGTTTTTGAATATTTTGATGAATGCGATCGAGGCGTTAGAACCTCATTCTCAGGCTCAAGATTTGCCCGCGATCGCGATCAAGACAGAAGTTGTGGATCACGATCGCGTGACGATTACAATCAGCGACAACGGCATGGGCATGAGCGAGACGGTGCGATCTAAGATTTTTGATCCGTTTTTTACGACTAAACCGATCGGCAAAGGCACCGGGCTGGGGCTTTCGGTCAGCTATCAAATTGTGACTGAACGCCATCAAGGCCAGCTTAATTGTATCTCTGAGCCAGGTGCAGGTGCCCAGCTTGTGATTACGATTCCGATCAGGCAAGCGCAAAGCGCCCATCCTACGATTTAGCGATATCCCACTTGTGGAAGACGTTCTATGCCGTCTCAGTTCCTACTGTTGATGAGAAATTAGAAGTTCCTCTTAATAATGCAAAATCGACTTCTGGCAAACCACACAAGACTGATGAGCGTGCTGCTCACGAGTTTGCTGATGCTGCCGATCGCAACTTCTTGCGCGCCTCAACCAGCACAAGCACCCACTGCTTCAGTGATGACTTCTCCAACTTCTTCGCCAACGCCGCAAGCGAGAGGAACGATCGTGGAGGTTGCGGCTGCCAATCCTGCGCTGAGAAACCTGACTGCCGCAATTCAGGCAGGAGGGTTAACCGCGACTCTTAAAGGTCAGGGGCCGTTCACGGTATTTGCCCCCACCGATCAAGCATTCTCAGCAGTGCCTGCGGCGACACGACAACAGCTATTGCAGCCTCAAAATCGCAAAACCCTGACTCGAATTTTGTCTTATCATGTCGTGCCTGGTGAGTTGTCTTCAAGTCAGCTTCAACCTGGAGCCATTAAGACCCTTGAAGGGCAAACTCTAGCGGTTCAAACTGGAAGTCAAGTGACCGTTAACGACGCTAGAGTTACTCAGCCTGATATTCAAGCGAGCAATGGCGTAATTCATGTCATCGATCGCATCATTGTGCCGCCTGACGTGAAGCTTTAGGGCTATCTTAAAACTCTCTCCTGAACATGCTGCGGAACTTCGCTCGTTTGCTCTAGCTGACGCAAAGAATTCAGTGAGAGAAACCCAAACCCAACCTTAGCCGCCAAATCTAGCAGGGTGTAAGACATCGTTTCTGCACTGCTATCAATCACGCTATAGCCAGTCTTTGCCAGCATCCACACGATCGGATAAGCAGTCCACAGCACCAGATGCACGGTGAGCAGTTTGCCAAACACCTTCTTGCCTCTAGGATGTTGCTGGGCTGCTTCTTTGCGATAGTGGTGCAGCAACAGGTAAACCAGCCCTAAATATGCACCACAGCTTACAAAATACCAAATGTAGCTGGTGGGTTTGGGCGAGATTGTGGCGACAAACCCCGTTGCGATCATATAAATATCTGCACCTACCATGCCGGCCGCGATCGGCAAGCTAGTGCCTCCGAGAAAACTGAGCAGCACGAGAGTTAATGGTGTAGACAAAGACCAGGTGACATAGCGAACCCAATAAGTCGGACGGCTATAAATGACATTAAAACCTTGACCCAAGACCATCGCCAGATAAAGCCCTGCTGCGATCGCGGCGATAAAAAAGTTAATCGTGTAGACAATCCGCCAAGCCTCGTTTTTGGCATTATTTGCGCCAAAGCCAAACGCGATCGCTCCTAAAGTCATGCCCACACATCCGATCAAGAGCCAATTTTGAGTCATTGGTGGTTCCTATCCAGTTCGTTCTTATAAAAACAAAAACCTTCGATATAGTTTAAGGAACAAATAATAGAAATCCGTCTGACCAATGGAATAACTTGACTGCCTCAGATAGAATTTCTGGCGAACACATATTAATAAAGAAAGATTTTGTTCCCTCAGTGAAAGCACTGAATCCAACGCCAGTTTTTTTAGGCTACGTTAGTGTTGGCGTTAAGTTTCTCAGAATTCTCCGTACAAACTCTTAGACGGTCTTAACTTAACAAATAAATGTAGTATTTACTACTTGAATTTTTTCTAACATTACAGTATTTCTAGTTAAACATTGATATAAAACTTTTGGAGATACTCAGGGAACTGTCACGACGAGATGAGTCAACCGATTGGTAGAGCTTCAGTAGATATGGATATTACCGATCGTAAACACACCAAAGCCGCTCTGCACACGCTCAACACTCACCTAGAGCAACAGGTGCAAGAACGCACGGCCGAACTTCTTCGCGCCAACCAAGAACTGGCAAACGAAGTTCTACAGCATCAGTTACAGATTCAGCGCAGCAAAGCCCTGAATCGGGTGATTCAGACTATTCGTAACTCGCTTGATTTAGAGACTGTGTTTGCGACCGCAACCACAGAATTTGTCGAGTTACTGCAAGCCGATCGCGTTGGCATTATGCAATTTTTGCCAGACCAACAGATTTGGCAAAATGTGTCTGACTATGATATCGATGTCAACTCACCCAGCTTGTTGGGGATGACGGTTCCTGATCAGGGAAATGCGATCGCAACTCGCCTAAAGCAATTAGAGATTATTCGCATCAGCCATCACAAACAGGATGCAAACTCGCTCGATCGATTAGCTGACACGACGGCTGGGTCGTGGCTAATTGTGCCCCTTCAGGTGGATGGTGCGCTGTGGGGTAGCTTAAATTTACTGCGAAAGGCTTCTTTACCCTGGCAAGAGTCAGACGTTGAACTGGTGTGTGATGTGGTGGATCAATTAGCGATCGCCATTCAACAAGCCGAACTGCATCGCCAAGTTCAGCAATTGAATATCAATTTAGAACGACAGGTGCAAACGCGAACGGCTCAACTTCAACTCGCCTACGATTTTGAGGCGACGCTGAAACAAATTACTGATCAGGTCAGAGACTCTCTTGATGAAGATCAGATTCTTGAAAGTGCGGTCAAAGCATTAGCAAAACGGCTCGGTGTCGGCTGCTGTAATGCGGCAATTTTTGATATCGAACAGGGCACCTCAACCATTCGTTATGAATATGCAGCCGGAATTCCGCCTTCGATGGGCAAAGTCTCTCAACTGGCAGATTTTCCAGAGATTTATGAGCAACTTTTGCAGGGTCATCACTTCCAATTTTGCTCTCTGTTAGCTCACCCAGAGCGGGGCACCGTATCGATGTTTGCTTGCCCAATCTTGGACGACAATGGGGTTTTGGGCGATTTGTGGCTGGTTAATCAGTCTTTTTATGAGTTTAACGATCAAGACATTCGCTTAGTGCAGCAAGTTGCCAATCAGTGCGCGATCGCGATTCGTCAAGCGCGTCTCTTTCAGGCGGCTCAGGCACAGGTGAAAGAACTAGAGCGGCTAAATCGTCTCAAAGACGACTTTCTCAGCACGGTGTCTCACGAATTGCGGACTCCGATGGCAAACATCAAAATGGCAATTCACATGTTAGACATTATTCTGCGCGATTTGGGGATGTTTAAGACGCGGGAAAATCCGCTCGATCGCTATTTTCGAGTGCTCAAAGATGAGTGTCAGCGTGAAATTAACTTGATTGATGATTTGCTAGATCTCGCCCAGTTAGATTCGCAGCAAACGTCTTTAACTCTGAGCGAAGTGTCTCTACAGTCTTGGCTTCCTAAAGCTGTGGAGCCATTTTTAGCTCGTGCCCACAATCAGCAGCAAGGGTTAGAAATAGAGATTGCTGCCAGCCTGCCAACCGTGAAAACTGACCTATCTTATTTGGAGCGAACGTTAGCAGAGTTGCTCAATAATGCTTGCAAATATACGCCCGTAGGTGAGCAGATCTCAATTTCTGCATCTGTGGATGATCAAAGTGAATCGGAGGCTGTTGTGGTTCGCGTTTGCAATTCGGGGGTTGAGATTCCGATCAGTGAGCACGATCGGATTTTTGACAAGTTTTATCGCATTCCCAATAGTGACCCGTGGAAGCATGGCGGAACCGGGTTGGGATTGGCGCTGGTGAAAAAGCTAGTTGAGCGATTAGAAGGCGCGATTCACGTCGAAAGCTGTCCGGGAAAAACCACGTTTGTAGTGCAATTACCGATCGCGTAGGAACACGGCACGATGGGACACGGCATGCCATGTCCCTATATTGCGATCAACGGCACCCCTAACCAACCCTGAAAATTGCGCTGCTGAATTGTAGACGGTTGCTCGATCGCCAAAACTTGATAATGATTGGGTTGAGGAGCCGCCAGCGTCACCGATCGCACTCGCAGCTCGTCTTGATGAAAAACGGCAACCTCGATCGTATCGCCCGGTTGATAGTCTTTTAGTCGACCGTTGATCTGATCTGCGCCGATTCGCCAGCCGTCGATCGCTAACAATTCATCTCCAGCAACCATTCCTGCTCGCTGCGCTGGAGAACTAAACTCCACAGATTTGATCATCTCGCGCCCGTGTTCTGTTTTGATAGTTACGCCGAGATGAGGCGGACGATCGTCATTTTCGCCATTTGACTGCAAGCGCAACCCAAACCCAGCCAAATACTCATCAAACGGAAGTTCTTCGGTTCCACCCTCGATATAGCGATTAAAGAAATCGGTCAGATCAAACCCCGCAACTAACTCGATCGTGGCTTTAAGTTGTTCAGGCGTAAAGCCAATTTCATCTTTTCCAAATTGCTTCCACATCTGGCGCATCACGTCGTCAAACGATCGCTCATTGCCATGCTTGATCCGAATTCCTAAATCAAGCAACAGAGTCACCATTTCCCCTTTCAAGTAATAGGAAATCTGAGAATTGGCACTATTGGCATCGGGTCGATAAAGCTTAATCCAGGCATCAAAGCTAGATTCGCTCAACGGTTGCACGAGTCGCCCCGGAGTCATTAGATAGCGCGTAATTTCTTGACTTAAGGATTTTAGATAAGTCTTCGCATCGTAGATTCCCGCTCGATAAGGAAGAATCAGATCATAAAAGCTCGTCGTTCCTTCACTAAACCAGAGAGATGGTGTGTAATTTTCTCGCTCATAATCAAATACTTCTAACCCTTTGGGACGAATTCGCTTCACGTTCCACAGGTGAAAAAATTCGTGGGCGACGAGTTGCATAAAGCGATCGTATTTATCCTTCGCCCGAAATCCCATCCGCGAATAAATCAGCGAACAACTATCTTTATGCTCTAACCCACCAAAGCCGCTAGAGGTGAGATGCAGTAAGAAGAGATAGCGATCGTAGGGCAATCCCCCAAACAACTCAGCTTCGACTTGAATAATCTTTTGGGTATCGTGAATGATGCGATCGGGGTCAACATTTCCCTGTCCCCAAATCGCTAATTCATGGGGCTTTCCCATCGCCTCAAATGGGTAGATTTGGTGATGCCCAATCTCAAAGGGACTGTCTACTAATGTGTCGAAATCTTTTGCTTCAAAAGTGTTGAGGTGTCCCGGCACTGCTGGAAGTGGCGTGACGATGTGCCAGTCCGATCGCGGCAAAACAATCTCGACTTGAATCGATTGTTTCTCAAAACCTGGCACATAGAGAAAGAGCGCTGCCCCATTAAAATAGCCGTGAGTTTCGTCTAGATGATTAGTTCGCACGGTTAATTCATTGGCAAAGATGCGATAGTGCACCACGATTTCACTTGTGCCTTGAGTGTCAATCTGCCAGTGATTTTTTTGCACCTTACGCCACGAAAGTGCCGCTTCTCCACGAGCCGCAAAATCTTGCAAATGTCTAGAATATTCCCGCACTAGGTACGAGCCGGGAGTCCAGACGGACATTCTCAACTCTAACGTTGGCTGCTCCCAGCCTCGCACATAGAGCGTGATCTCAAACAGATGCGACTCTGGCTGAGACATCGACACCTGATAAGAAAGGCTGAAGGGGCGAGGCTTAGGTAAATTCACTTCCGACCAATCAAGCTCATTAACTGCTTTAAGTTTATTAGATGAATGACCTGCTGACTGGGATTTATCTTGATCCATCCTTTGCTATCTAGCTTCTCCAAAATCTTCGTGGTGTCCTCAACACTAATATCCGCCACATCCGAAAAATCTTTAGGCGGGATGTTAAAAATATCAGTGCTGTTTCTCGACTCTTGACCGTAATTTTCAGCCAAAGACACCAACGTATTCACAAGTTTGATCGCAGGCGGCTGATTGCGGAGTTGAAACCGAATATTTGTTTGGCGAAGTCTTTTGACCATAAGTTGCAGCATTCGATGGTGCAACTGAGGATCTTTGAATAGGGTTTGAATGAATCGTTGAGCCGAGATGCTCATCAGACGAACGTTTGAGAGGGCGATCACATCGGTCGATCGGGGCGATTCATCTAAAATTGCCATTTCGCCAAAGAAGTCACCCCGACCCAAAATCGCCAGAGTCGAGACATTTTCACCCGTTCCTGAGTGACGACGTACTTTTACCCAGCCAGAAACCACGAAATAAACGGCATTACCCCAAGCGTCTTCCATTAAGACGGCTCTGTCACTGGGGTATTCATGCTCGGTGGCGACAGACAACAGCCAGTCAAGCGTTTCTGGGTTTGCCGCCGCGAGTAAGGGAAAAAGCTCACTGAAAACTTCGGTCTGCATGAAAAGATCTTCAGGATAGAACGGTGTTGAGAAATTAAAAAACGCCTTAGGGCTCCCTCTCTACAATCGTGATTGCTCAGATTGGAGGATCTGGGCGATCGCAGCCCTCATTCTAGGCAACAGCGACTCTATATAGGATGCCCAACCAATGACGATAGATTGCTGGTGTGCCAAACTTTCTAAATCCATCGCATCAGGGGCATAGCTGATCGGATTTCCATCTAAGTCACAGCAGACCAATCCTGCGGTCTTCGCTAACGCCAATGGCCCGACAGTATCCCAAATCTTCACTCGCCCATTCAGATAAAGATACATTCCAGCGTGACCGAGAATCACATTCATCACCTTCAACCCAAAGCTTCCTTGAGAAAAGCCAAATTTGATCTCTGGGACTTTATCCGCGATCGCATCTCCAAAATGGTGCCGATCCTTAACGCCAATGACCACGGTTTGAGCGCCCGAAGATTTGGGTTCACCGATCGAGATCGGCTCAGGAGCCATGTCTCCGATCGCTTGCCATAAGCCCAGATCCTTGCCCCCAAAATAGCTCATGTCGGATTCTGGTGCATAGATCCAACCTGCGATCGGATATTCATTTTCCAGCAGTCCGACCATGACCGCATAGTCTTTCTGCCTGTGAATGAAATCATCCGTGCCATCGAGCGGATCGATACACCATAGCCGCGAATAACGTTCTTGAAAGCGCTGTCTCGATGCTGCATTCTCTTCAGTGATCACGCCGTCTTGAGGAAACAGAGCAGAAAATTCAGCCGTGAGTTGGCGATCGAGCATCTGATCGACATTCGTGACAAAATCACCCGGCCCCTTTTGAAAGACTTGCAGCCCTTCTGTTGCCATTTGTTTTGCTTGCTGTCCACACGATCGTAGCAGCGATCGAATCTTAATATCTAAGTCTTTGTCCAAGGGCTTCATGGCAGATCAGTGACGGCAGCAGTGCTATTTTGGCACAAAAAAACGGGCTAACCTCATGGTTAACCCGTCAGCTTGGGAACGCGCAGAGAGACTAGTTTTGCAGAACTACTTGAACGTTCGCGTTTTGAAGACCAGGACGACTGACTTGAGACAAGGTTTTGTTAACTGCGTACTTCTGGTTGATGGAGTTGATCAACTCGGTCTGGTTGTGCTTCTTAGCAACACCCCA
This sequence comes from Phormidesmis priestleyi ULC007, assembly GCF_003003695.1. Classification (NCBI taxonomy): domain Bacteria; kingdom Bacillati; phylum Cyanobacteriota; class Cyanophyceae; order Leptolyngbyales; family Leptolyngbyaceae; genus Phormidesmis; species Phormidesmis priestleyi. The sequence goes on along the minus strand of NZ_PVWG01000019.1, from coordinate 48,877 downwards.
GAGGTCAGCAATCAAGTCGAAAGAACCATCAGCATTGCGAGACCAGCCCAAATCATATTCGCCGTCGAGAATGGCAACGATGTCAGAGCGAACGCGCTGACCGTTATAGCCACGAACGTCAGCTTCGGTCTTGACGTTGATGCCCAGGTCACGCAGAGAGGACTTGAGGATTTCAGCGTCGGTAATCTTGGTGCGCAGAGTGCTAAAGTGAGACATTGGGTTTCCTCCGTGGAAATTTGAAAACAACAACAACGTTTAGTTAGCTATTCGCTCTTAGCGCTCAGAGATGACTGATGGCTAATTGCTCTTTTGAAACCACTAGCAGAGATTTGCTGCTAGTCTTTCCTCCTGTGGGAGCAGGAGAAAGCTTCTAGAACTCAAGTCGCTGATATTCGGCGACTGAGGACGCAGCAGGTCGCGCTCGCTGCCTAGCCCAATCCCGTAGGGCTGTTACCTGCTCGGTCATGGTCTTGGATAGCGGCATGGTGGCTCGACTTGCCGCAATGATATCCAACTGGGTAAACTCTCTGTCTTGCGCGAATGCTTCATACATCGCGGCGACTAATGCTTGCTCGATCTCGGCACCAGAGAAGCCGTCGCAGACATTGGCTAGCTGATCTAAGTCAAATCGCTCGATTTCTCGACGACGCTTAGATAAGTGAATTCTGAAAATGTCTTTCCGCTCTTCGGCGTTGGGCAGATCGACAAAGAAGAGTTCGTCGAAACGTCCTTTTCTGAGAAACTCTCCGGGAAGACGCTCTACACGGTTGGCGGTTGCCATCACAAACACAGGAGAGGTTTTTTCCTGCATCCAAGTGAGGAACGATCCGAAGATCCGGCTTGAGGTGCCACCGTCTGAGTCAGCCGACCCAGTGCTGCCCGCAAAGGCTTTGTCCATCTCGTCGATGAAGAGAATGGCTGGAGAAATTGATTCGGCAGTTTTTAGAGCGTTGCGGAGATTGGCTTCCGATCGACCCACCATTGAGCCGTCATAAACCCGTCCCATATCTAGGCGCAGCAGGGGTAAACCCCAAAGTCTAGACGTGGTTTTGGCAATCAGTGACTTACCACAACCCGGCACACCTAGAATCAGCATTCCTTTAGGTTGAGGCAGACCATATTCTCTAGCCCGCTCGGTAAATGCGTCAGAGCGTTGCTTTAACCAGCGCTTTAGCTCTTCAAGCCCACCGACAGACTCGATCGTCTCGTCTTCTTCGATATACTCCAGGATGCCGTTTCGACGAATCAGTTGCTTCTTCTCAGAGAGAACAATATCAACTTCTTCCTCTGTGAGGCGACCTGCTGTGACTTGAGCTTTACGATAAACCTTTTCCGCTTCGTCTCGCGTCAGCCCTAAGGCAGCCTTTAAAAGTTTTTCGCGAGTCTCGGTTGTGATGCGACGGGTTTTATTTTGATCTAACTGCTGCGTGAGAACTTGATTTAGCTCTCCCATGCTGGGCATTGCAAAATCAATGACCGCGACTTCTTTCTCAAGCTCGATCGGCACTGTTTGCACCGGAGACATCAGCAAAATAGTTTTCTGAGTGCCTTTGAAACTAGCAACCGCATCTCGCAGCCACCGATTTACGGCAGGTGAGTCAATGAACGGGTGCAGGTCTTTGAAGACGAAGATGCCTGGCTCTTTCTGCCTCATCACCCACTCGATCGCAGCTTCCGGGGAAACCGTATTGTGTTGAGTGACGTTGCGGGGCTGACCATACTCAACGATTCCGTGAGTGACCGTCCAGAGAAAGACTCGACGGAGAGGCTTGGCTTGGGCGATCGTCGCGATTGTCTGTTCAGCCCGTTCCTCTTCTGAGGTCACCAGGTAGATTAGAGGATATTGAGCTTGTATGAGAATGTTTAGCTCTTCTTGCATAACCACCGAACCCATAAGAAACGGCTCAGACCGATCGAATAAGATTTTCTCAAACTTTAGTTAAGCGCACTACAGAGCAGTGAATATAACGAGAGCAGTGAGAACCTTTAAATTAAAAACATTAGCAGGGGACGAGTTCGCCCTCTCCTTGATTACCCGCAGCAGAACCGACTTTCTGAGGCTTACCAACTGGAAGCTCGTCATCGACAGTTACACCAGATTGCTTGCCTAAAGCAACAATTTCACCATCCTTAAGAGTGACGGGAGACGTACACTCAGGACAGTTGTAAATCCGGTGAGCTTGCCCGTGAACTCCTTCTAGTTGCTCAACCATTTCAGGGTGAGTCAAGTAGAAAATAAGGGCTTTTTCTGCTAGGGCTGACATTGCCTCGGCAGCGACAGCCGCTCTAATTTTTAGCTGACGGTGCAGTTCTGGCGGAAGATACAACGTGACTTTTTGCTTGTCTTGCATAGGACTCTCGGTCGTTTTACCCGGGTATATCAGTAAAGATATGGGTTATATCTGAAGCTGTCAAGATGCTAAGCCAGCATGACAGCATTATTGTTACATTCGTTTACAAATGAGTATTAATCTCTCGCCTTTAATTCGCAAATCCCATATCGTACAGTTCTCGCTAGGACTGGTTTTGACGGTTTTTCTGATGAGCTGTGGCTCAAATGACTCGACCTCAAGCACAACTTGGAAAATTTATAAAAATGAGCGGTTTGGGTTTGAGTTTCCTTATCCCGATCGCTGGGTGATGTCGATTCCACCAGAAAACCGAGATGGAATTGCGTTTGGTGATCCCCAAAATCCAGACGTAGAGATTCGCGGCTGGGCAGCTTATGAGCGATCGTTTATGCGCGATCGTAAAAAGCAGCCGTCCATCCCGGCTCCTCTCAATTTCAAAACACTACAGGGTGTGCCGGGAAACCTGGATGCAAAGATTGGCGCAGAATCAAGTTCGTTAACGCTGACTCTGGTGCACGAAGGAACCCGCTATTATTGGCGCGGCAGTACCCCAAACCAAAAATTTGCTGATTACTTCCGATTTTTTAACTACATTGCCAGCCATTATCGAGTCTCTGCAAAATAGAACGATCACGAGAGGGCCCAGCAGTGCGATGCTCCTACAAATCGGTTGCGTAAATCAAATTGGGATAAGATTTTGGAGCAATCAGTTCAGAGAGTCGATCGCTTTGTTAGCAGCCCTCCTCTATGGTCAAGAAGACCTCCGTTTAGAAACCGTTCCTGACCCAACTCCGGCTGACGGGGAGGTTGTCATCGAAGTTGGAGCCGCCACCACCTGTGGCACCGATTTAAAGGTTTGGCGACGAGGCGGACATGCCAAGATGCTGAAGCCGCCGACTCTGTTTGGGCACGAAGCCGCCGGGCAAATTGTGGCACTTGGAGCAGGCGTGATTGGTTGGAACGTCGGTGATCGTGTCGTTGCCAATAATTCTGCCCCGTGCATGACCTGTTTTTTTTGTCAGCGTCAAGAATTTTCTCTCTGCACTAATCTGACCTTTAATAACGGCACTTTCGCAAAGTATCTCAAGGTTCCTGCGCTGATCGTGCAACACAATCTCCTCTCAGTCCCGGCGGGTTTATCAGATGCGATGGCAGCGATGACTGAGCCATTAGCCTGTGTGCTGCACGGTGTAGCACGATCAAATGTCAAACCGGGCGATCGGGTCGTGCTGTTAGGGGATGGTGCGATCGGGCTAATGTTTGTGGCCGCTTTGGCAAAACAATCTGCCGAGGTGTTTTTGTTTGGCGGCAGTGATTCTCGGTTGGATATTGGCAAAAAATTTGGCGCGGCTAAAACATTTAACTATCGGCAAGTGCCCGATTTGCCGAACTTAGTTCGTGACTTAACCGATGGCTGGGGCGCAGATATCGCGATCGAGGCGACGGGCGTTCCATCTGCTTGGGAAACGGCGATCGCCTGTGTCCGCCCAGGTGCCACCGTCAATTTGTTTGGCGGCTGCCCGCGTGACACAACAATTACCGTCAACACCGAACAACTCCACTACAATGAACTGACTCTAAAAGGGGTGTTCCACAATACGCCTGAGTTTGTTAGGGCTGCGCTTGCCCTCATTGCGAGTCACACTGTTCCGTTTGAGTTGCTGATCAGCGATCACCAACCTTTAAAGAACTTAGAGCAGGTGTTTCAAGATATGAAGCAGCGCAAAGTCGTAAAAGTGGCGATCGTGCCCTAGATTATCAAGGCTGAATTGCTAGCGATCGAGAAGACTATCTGTTTGTAGCGGTGGAGTGTGAGATGAACGGAATTCGATTTGGCTCACTGTTAGGACTTGGAGGATTTGGACTTCTGCTTCTGCTAATTTTAGGAGCCAACCCAGCCAGGGCACTACCTGGACAAACCACCAAAGAAGTGGCGGCATGGATGCAGGCGAACTCAACCTTGCGCCCTAGTCGAGGTGAGAAGTTTTTGGTCACGAAAAGTAATACGGCTGCTCAACGATTCACCTTTGAAGCCTCACTGCTGTCCCCAAGTCGGATCAAACAGTCTCCCAACGCGGGGATCATCCGCAGCGAACGCCTGACATTATTTGATATGCGAAACGGTGTCACCCAAGAACGCCTTAAAGAATCCCTAAGAGCAATTTATGGCTTAGAGGTTGCTCAAGACTTCGATCGCGCCCAAATTATCTACACTTATCCCAGTCAAGTCACCATTCAGCAGGCGATCGCCCAAAACAATCCTCTGTTGGCATCGCTGCAAGGAGAACTCCGTCGAGGTAGCCGATACGCCTACTGGTTAGAAATTGCCCAAACACCCGAAGGTCTAGCTTACGCAGGGCGACTAACCCTACTTCTCAGAGACGATGTAGACCCTTTAGAAGCAGAAATCAGAAATCGATAGACCTGAAGTATCGATTAGTCAGGGTCGAATTTTCTAACTAAGGGTTAACTCGGATGCCAATTGCCATTAACGCCTGTAACCTGACACCTTCACCTTTGAGGTGCCGCCTGTGACTGGAGAGCGATCGCTGTGAAGTTGCGCCAATTAATTCCTTTTTTCGATACGACGGCTCAAGATTGGGCCGCAGAAGCTCGCATTTTGCGGTGGCTGACCTTTCTCTGGCTCTTCGTCGGACTCGTGGTGATGTTTTCAGCCTCTTACCCCGTCGGAGATGCCGACTTTGGCGACGGGCTATATTACATCAAGCGGCAAGCTTTGGCTGTTTTGATTGGCATGGTGGGGTTTAACCTTCTCGTTCATGCACCCCTGCGCTATGTTTTAGGGATCGCTGATTGGTTTCTGCTGATCTTCTTGGGTGTGATTTTGATCACTCTGCTGCCAGGAGTTGGCACCTCGATCGGAGGCGGTGCGCGATGGATTGCGATCGGTCCCTTTCTTCTGCAACCCTCAGAGCTAATCAAACCCTTTCTGGTTTTGCAGTCGGCGCGCATCTTTGGGCAGTGGGAGCGGCTTTCTTGGACAACCCGTATCACCTGGGTGAGCATCTTTTGCGTCATGCTGGTCAGCATTTTGCTTCAGCCAAACCTCAGCACCGCTGCCCTGTGTGGGATTACGCTCTGGCTGATTGCCCTAGCTGCGGGGTTGCCCTACATCTATCTGTGGTGTACTGCCGGGGGTGGGTTGCTGCTGGCAACATTGAGCATCAGCCTGCGAGAATATCAGCGCAAGCGGATCATGTCCTTCATCAATCCGTGGGCTGACCCGTCACAAGATGGCTATCAGTTAATTCAAAGTTTATTGGCGATCGGGTCAGGCGGAACCTTTGGCACAGGGTTCGGACTCTCGCAGCAAAAGATGGGCTATTTACCCATCCAATACACTGACTTTATTTTTGCCATTTTTGCCGAAGAATTTGGCTTGGTTGGCAGCATCTTGCTGCTGATGTTGCTGCTAATTTATGGCACGCTGGCGTTCCTAGTTGCCCGCAAAGCTCGAACCACCGTGCAGCGACTAGTGGCGATCGGCATCATGATTTTAATGGTGGGTCAATCGCTATTGAATATTGGCGTGGCGACTGGGGCGCTTCCCACTACAGGATTACCTCTGCCGTTTTTTAGCTATGGCGGCAGTTCGATGATTTCTAGCTTGATCTCGGCGGCACTTTTGATTCGAGTGGCACGAGAAAGCAGCGAAGCAGAAGTAGTTTCGTTGCCTGAGCGACGTTTAGCCAAACCTGTCTCGACCTCTCAGCCGACTCCCAACTCTGTGAATCGGCGATCGCGACGCAAGCCTTCTTCAGAACCGCAGCCTAAAGCCTCTTCTGAGCCGAAACGATTGAGACCTCGCAACGCGCCTTAAATGGGGTGGGCAGAAGATCGGTAGAATATGAGAGCGCTTGAAATAGCGTAACAATCAAGTCGATGCCCTCAGTCTAAATTCAGAGTGGTCAAGCAAGCCCTGCTCCCCAATTCCTTATGCTAGAAGCCCTTCAAACTCATCTGTATGAGCTAGAGCAGTTTGCCAATCATCTAGTCTCAAACCAGCTCACCCATTTATCTCTGACTAGCGTCGGCGTGATTTTTGCTGCCGGGTTGCTCACGAGTCTGACACCCTGCACGTTATCGATGTTGCCGATCACGATCGGATACATTGGCGGCTATGAAACTAAGAGCCGAATGCAAGCGGCTGCACAATCCATCTGGTTTTCATTAGGGCTGGCAACGACGCTCGCAGGGTTGGGAATTTTTGCAACCGTAGTCGGTCAAGTCTATGGGCAGATTGGAATTGGGCTGCCGATCGTGGTCAGTTTCGTCGCCATCATCATGGGCTTAAATCTCTTAGAAGCCTTGCCCTTAAAGTTGCCTGCGTGGGGCGGCACAGATTGGATTTCGCAAGATTTGCCTGCTGGGGTTCGCTCTTATCTGATCGGGCTAACCTTTGGATTGGTTGCGTCTCCGTGTAGCACTCCCGTTTTAGCGACTTTACTAACGTGGATTTCGACCACTAAAGATCCATTGGTGGGAGGAACTTTGCTGCTGTGCTATACCGCCGGATATGTGGCTCCTCTAGTGTTAGCTGGAACGTTCACCGCTTCAATTAAAAAACTGTTAGAACTGCGGCGCTGGTCGGGTTGGATTAATCCCGTTAGCGGTAGTTTGCTCGTGGGATTCGGTGTATTTTCTTTGCTCTCCAGAATTAACTTTTTTAATTAAACATGACGACAGATCGTGCGTTTTTGACGAAACTATCCGGTTTGGGATCGGCTCCCAAACGCTATTTTAAAAAAGAACTATTGCCGCTGTTGGCAGACTTGCGATTGGCGATCGTGTTGCTGTTAGCGATCGCCGTGTTTAGCATCACGGGCACCGTCATCGAGCAAGGGCAACCGTTAGCGTTTTATCAGGCAAACTACCCCGAACATCCCGCCCTGTTTGGGTTTCTCACCTGGAAGGTTTTGCTGACGGCTGGATTTGATCATGTCTATCGCACCTGGTGGTATTTGGCGCTGCTGATTTTATTTGGCTCTAGTCTAACCGCGTGTACATTTGTGCGACAGTTGCCTGCGCTGCGATGGTTTACGCGCAACACTAGCAAGTTTTACACGCAGCCGCGACAATTTCAGAAATTTGCATTGAGCGCTGAGTTTGATTCTGCCTCACTAGAGAAAGCCGTTTCTCTATTAGAAAAACGCCGATATCGGGTGTTTCGCAGTGGTGATACGATCTACGCTCGTAAAGGCATTATTGGACGGATTGGCCCGATCGTCGTTCACGTCAGCATGATGCTAATTTTGATCGGTGGCATGGTGGGTGCAATGACTGGTTTCATTGCTCAAGAAGTCGCTCCGAGTGGGTCAACTTTTCTGATTAACAATATTGTCGATGCCGGCCCGTGGGCAGAACCCCAATTCCCGAAAGATTGGGCAGTCAAAGTCAATCGCTTTTGGATTGATTATTTGCCAACGGGCGAAATTGACCAGTTTTATTCTGACTTATCAGTCTTAGATAACGACGGTAAAGAGGTCGATCGTAAGACCATTCACGTCAACGAACCTCTTAAACACAAGGGCGTGACGCTCTATCAGGCAGATTGGTCGATCGCGGCGGTGCAAGTCAAACTCAACAAAAGCCCAGTCTTGCAGTTTCCGATGGCAAAACTAGATGCAGTCGGCAGTCGAGTTTGGGGCACCTGGGTTCCGCTCAAGCCTGATTTGAGTGATGGGGTATCTCTGATTGCGAGAGACTTACAAGGACTGCTGCTCATCTATGACACCGATGGCAAGCTGATTTCGACCGTTCGTAAAGGAATGTCGGTGCAAGTTAAAGGCGTAACGTTGGCGATCGCTGACATCATCGGCAGCACTGGGCTACAAATCAAAGCTGATCCGGGGATTCCGATCGTTTATCTAGGCTTTGGCTTGCTGATGATCAGCACCATGATGAGCTATGTGTCTCACTCCCAAATTTGGGCATTGCAAAAGGACGGTAAGTTCTACATTGGCGGCAACACAAACCGTGCTCAAGTTACTTTTGAACGCGAGTTTTTAGAACTGTTAGATCAGATTGGGGAGCGAGAGAATGTCTTAGACACAAGCACTCAGTTAGCTGAAGTTTAGGCAGATTGTTGGATTGTTTAGACTACTGGCACGATCGATTATTCCTATTTTTCATAATTCTTTCATTCTTTGCCACTTTATGATAGATTTCAAAAAGTGAAAGAATTATGAAAAATAACTATGAAGCATAAATTCGGTCTTAATCAAGGCTCAATTTCCTTAAGACGCTTGCAGGCTGGTCTGTTTACTCTTTTGTTGGGGGCGTGGTTAAGTGGGTGCGCCCAGACTACTCCGTCTCAGACTCAGCAAAATCAAGCCCCTGCTGCCTCTGCTCAAAACGATAAAAAGGTCATTCTCACCACATTTACGGTGCTGGCAGATATGGCGCAAAACGTGGCAGGTGACAAGGCGATCGTCGAATCCATCACTAAACCGGGGGCTGAAATTCACGGCTATGAAATCACGCCTAGTGACCTAGAACGAGGGCAAAGGGCTGATCTAATTTTAGAAAACGGCTTGAACCTGGAACGCTGGGCAACCCGGTTCTACAACAGTCTGCCCAACGTTTCTCATGTCACCTTGAGTGAAGGATTCCAACCCGTCAACATTGGCGAAGATGCTTATCAAGGCAAGCCCAATCCCCACGCTTGGATGTCGCCTAAAAATGCTTTGATCTACGTCGAAAATATTCGCAAAGCACTGGTAAACCTCGATCCGGCTAACGCGACAACCTATGACGCAAATGCCAAAACTTACAGTCAGCAGATTCGGTCGATCGACGAAAAACTGAACCAAGCTATCTCAACTATTCCTTCCGATAAACGCTACATCGTCAGTTGTGAAGGTGCATTCTCCTACATTGCTCGCGACTATGGCTTAAAGGAGGTTTATATTTGGGCAGTCAATGCCGAACAGCTAGCCACGCCGAAAAAGGTGGAAAAGGTAATCAATACGGTGAGGGCAAACCAGATTCCGGCTGTGTTTTGCGAAAGCACGGTCAGCAATGAGGCACAGCTTCAAGTGGCAAAAGAAACAGGTGCAAAATTTGCAGGCGTGTTCTATGTCGATTCTCTCTCTCCGACCGACGGTCCTGCAGCAACCTATCTCAAACTTTTGGAATACAACATCAACACCTTGATCAAGGGCTTGCAAAGTAAGTAGAGGAAACCTATGGAGCAGATTAGCATTGATATCGAAAATGTGACGGTCGCCTATCACGGTAAAGTGGCGTTGCATAGTGCCTCACTGCAACTCAAAGCCGGAACTATTTGCGGACTGGTGGGGATGAATGGCGCAGGAAAATCTACGCTGTTTAAAGCAGTGATGGGCTTTGTTAAACCTGCCAGCGGCAGAGTGCTGATTAATGGGCTACCGATTCGTCAGGTACAAAAACAAAATCTGGTGGCTTATGTGCCCCAATCGGAAGAAGTGGACTGGAATTTTCCGGTCAGCGTCCACGATGTCGTGATGATGGGACGCTACGGCTACATGAATTTGCTGCGAATTCCTCGATCGCCCGACAAGCGTGCCGTGCGAGACAGTTTAGAACGAGTCGAAATGTGGCAGATGCACGATCGCCAAATTGGTGAGCTATCCGGCGGCCAAAAGAAACGCACCTTTTTTGCCCGAGCATTGGCGCAACAAAGCACCGTTTTGCTGCTAGATGAGCCGTTTGCAGGAGTTGACATCAAAACCGAGAAGATGATGATTAACCTGCTGATGGAACTGCGACAGGCGGGTTATACAGTTTTAATTTCTACCCATGATCTTGCTTCTGTCACCACCTTCTGCGATCAGGTTGTGTTGATTAACCGCACGATTCTGGCTTATGGCAAGACTTCAGAGGTGTTTACAGAAGAAAATCTTTCCCGCACCTTTGGCGGTTCAGTTGGCGATTTCGGATTTGCCAAAAGTCGGTCAACTCAGCGTAGTCAGGAGGAGCAAGAATGGACTTGATTCAGTGGTTTGCCGCACCCTTGCAGCACGAGTTTATGGTCAAGGCAATTCTCGTCAGTGCTTTGGTGGGGTTAGTCTGCTCTGCCCTATCTTGCTACATGACCTTGAAGGGATGGGCGCTGATGGGCGATGCCGTCTCCCACGCGGTGCTGCCAGGAGTGGTGATTGCTTATGTGCTGAATATTCCCTTTGCGATCGGGGCGTTTGTGTTTGGTGTGGGTTCTGTAATCGCGATCGGGTTTATCAAATCCAAAACTCGCGTTAAAGAAGATACGGTGATTGGATTGGTGTTTACTGGCTTTTTTGCGTTGGGTATTGTGCTGATTTCCAAAATCACCAGCACAGTCGATTTGAGCCACATTTTGTTTGGCAATGTCTTAGGAATTTCGGATTCTGACATTATCCAAACGATCGTCATTAGTGTGATCACCCTAGTGACGCTGGCGATTTTACGCAAAGATTTAGTTTTATTTTGCTTTGACTCGACTCATGCCCAATCGATCGGGATCAATATTGTTTTTCTCTACTATGTTCTGCTGTCTTTGCTGTCGCTGACTGCGGTTGCTGGGCTGCAAACCGTTGGCATTATTTTAGTCGTTGCTATGTTGGTCACGCCGGGGGCAACCGCGTATTTGTTAAGCGATCGCTTTGACCACATGGTGCTGATTGCGATGGCTTCCGGCGTATTTTCTAGCGTCATGGGCACCTACATCAGCTACCACATTGATGGCTCAACAGGCGGATGTATTGTAGTGCTGCAAACGCTGCTGTTTGTGGTTGCGATGATTTTTGCACCTAAACATGGCTTATTGGTTAGAGCTAAAAATTCATAGGCAGTCAGTGAATAAGTCACAACTCAACGATCGCGTAGTAGATTCATGTCTTATCGAGTTGCTCTTCTCGTCTGCGCGATCGCCCTCCTGCCAATAGGTTATGCAGTACGATTTTCGCAGGGTGGGGCGGAATGGCTACACGACATCGGCGGCAGTCTCACCTACCAGATCTTTTGGATTTTGCTGGTGATGGGTTGCTATCCCAAAGCGTCTGTGATGCGGGTGGCGATCGCCGTTTTCCTCACATCCTGCGCGATCGAGTTTCTTCAGCTTTGGAAGCCACCATTTCTGCAAGCCATTCGCGCCACCCTACCCGGAAGATTGGTTTTGGGCAACACCTTTGGCTGGTCAGACTTCCCCCCTTATTTTGTGGGCAGCTTTTTAGGCTGGGCTGGGGTGAAAACGTTACGCCGATTGACACGCCGAACTTAAATTACGCTTCACCCTTTTTGTGGTTCACTTCAACGACTGTATGCACGTTCCCACGAGGTGTATAGTCGGCTCTGACATTGATTTCTAACGGATCGCAAGCGGCAACCAAATCATCCAAAATCTGGTTAGCAGACTCTTCGTGAGAGATGTAGCGATCGCGGTAGCTGTTGATATAGAGCTTAATGGCTTTTAGCTCAACTACCCGCTGATCGGGCACATAGGTGACATAGATCGTCCCAAAGTCAGGGTAGCCAGAAAACGGACATTTGCAGGTAAATTCTGGCAGCGTAATGGCGATCGTATAGCGCCGTCCGGGTCGCGGATTGGGGAAGGTAATCAGTCCACCTTCTTCGATGATGCGTTCGCCATATTTAACGCCTGGAGCCGACGAAGTTTCTTGCGTTTGAGGATGAGTCATAGAGGTGGATTGGCGATCGTGGATTCAGTCAGTATTGACCATTCTAAAACTGATTGATTGTAGCAATTCTGTTTGCGATCTTGTCGCGATCGAAGCACGAACACACAAGCGGTTTTTGAATTTCTGAGTCATCTTCCACCTGATCGAGAGAAATCTGTCGCGATCGGGTGATTTTTGCCAAATTTCTTGACTATTTTTGCTTCAATTGCCTAAATTACAGCTATTCTGTGGCATAGTTTTCCAGATTCTGCTGACTGTTTGACTGTGGTGATGCAAATTTATGACTTCTAACGTGAACCCTCAACCCTCTGCGCGGACTGCTAAAGCATCCGGGCAACCTGTCTCATCTGCAAGTGCTTATTCTCCGTCTGTGCCCATTTCTCTCTACCGCGAGGTGACCGCCGAGCTTCAGGCTTCAAGATCAACTGTAGAAGCACTCAAAGCGCAAAACCAGCAGTTAGCCAAGCAAAATAATTATCTGCGGCAAGAGGTTGAGAAGGCCGCCTTGACGACTCTACATCTTCGTCAAGTCGTGAGCAATTTGCCGCCCGTGAATATGGATTTGCCTCAAATCCCTCGTGTAGAGGTGATGCCCGACCTAGAGGCTAGATTTAGCGCTCCTCCAGCAGTAGCGCGTCCGCCTGCACCTCCTCTACCCAAGCAATACCTAGTAGAGTCAAACGAGTCGCCCTTGTTGTCAGATCATCTAGTCTTTGAGCAAGAAAGCCAGCCTCGTCGCAAAATTCAGGCTGACAAACGTCCGACTGAGTTAAACGGTTGGTTGTTAGGGCTAATTATTGTGACGATCGTCATCACAGCTTTTGGTACGGGCTTTTTAATTGTGCGCCCCCTCTTGCCGTCTGGGAATAAATAGGCAAGTCTGAAAGCACGTTACAAGCTGCCACAAATGTTGATAAAACGATAGCTAGACTCAATAGACGTGCAATAGTTCGTCAAAAAATCGAGTCGCGATCGTGGGAGACTCTAGGGTATATCTGCACAAGGCATGACTTCAACCTCAAAGGGTAGTCGTCGTTACAAACCGCTTCTGGCTAACGGTGATAGAAGAGTCATGCTGATAGATTGATAGATACAGACAAATTGAGAAGGAGTGTAAGCGCTTGAAGAAGGTTGAGGCTATCATCCGCCCGTTCAAACTTGATGAAGTCAAGATTGCATTAGTCAATGCTGGCATTGTGGGCATGACGGTTTCTGAAGTCCGGGGTTTTGGACGACAGAAGGGGCAAACTGAGCGCTATCGCGGCTCAGAATACACAGTTGAGTTTTTGCAGAAGCTCAAGGTCGAAATCGTAGTCGAAGATGAACAGGTTGATATGGTGGTTGAAAAAATCATTGTTGCTGCCCGCACTGGGGAAATTGGGGATGGCAAAATCTTTATTACTCCCGTTGACCAAGTAATTCGGATTCGGACTGGGGAAAAGAATTTGGAAGCCGTCTAACTTTCCAAAATTCCTTAGAAGTCACTCTTTGAAATTCACCTTTCCAGACTTGATTAGGCAACTCCAACATTGGGGTTGTCTCTTTTTTAGTGACAGCCATTTCAAAAACAATTGCGGCGAAGGAACTCATCGAACTGACGTTAATTTAATTCACAGTTCTAAATGGGTAGTCGATCGATGTCCTTATTCGCCCCAATCACCACGATCGCTGAACCCTTGCGAAGAATGGTGATCGGGTCAGGATTGATCACAAACTTGCCATCTTGACTAAACGCCAGCATATTTAGCCCATAGCGAGCGCGCAGTTTTATTTCGGCGATCGTGCGATTATCAAATTCTTCGGGCACGATCACCTCGACAATGCTGTTTTCGGGGTCGAGTTCAAAGCGTTCTAGAATGCCGGGTTTGGTCAGCGATCGCGCCAGGTTATAGCCCGCGTCGTGTTCGGGAAACACCACATGATCAGCCCCCACTTTTTTGAGCAGCTTTTCATGAATCTCTGAAGAGGCTTTGGCAATCACATGACGAACGCCGCCCTCTTTGACATTGAGTGTCGTAATAATGCTTTCTTGAACATAGTTTCCGATCGCCACAATCACAGTGTCTTGCTCAAGAATTCCGGCTTCTTTAAGGGCAGCGGGTTGGGTTGAGTCAAGCTGTCGCGAATGGGCAACGATGCGATCGCTTAAAGCCTGATCGACTCGCTCCATGTCAGAATCAACCCCTAAAACGTCATATCCCTGACCGTGCAGCGTCGAACAAACCGCGCGACCAAAGCGCCCCAAGCCAATCACCGCAAATTGCTTGTTTTTATGATCAGCCCGAAGCCCATGAAAGAATTTAAGTGCAGATAGATTCACAGTTCTATTAGTAAGGGATTTGAAATAAAGAGTGACCCTGTTATCCTTTAAAGTATCTAACGAGTTGAGCATGCAGCTTAACCCACCAGCAAATTTTCTTCGGGATAATTGACAAAACTGGGCTTTGGGTCGCCTAGAAGCGCACCGACTAGCAGCAAAATTCCCACACGACCGACATACATGGTTCCAATTAAGACAATCTGTCCGAGGGACGAGATGTTGGGCGTTCCGACTGCGGATAGACCAACCGTTGCAAAGGCAGACACCACTTCAAACAAGATATTAATAAAATCAAGCTCTGGATCGGTGAGAGTAATCAAGATTGTTCCGCCGATCACCGTCATAGCAGAACCTACCAAAACGCCTACCGCCTTTAAAATCAGAGGTACCGGAATCTGGCGGTGATAGCACAGCACTTCATCTTTGCCTTGCAAGACGGCTTTGGTGCTGCTAATCAAGACCCGGAACGTCGTTGTTTTGATGCCGCCACCCGTTCCCCCCGGATTTGCGCCAATAAACATTAGCGCGATCGTAATAAATAACCCTGCGTTGGTCATTTTGCTGATGTCGATCGTATTAAACCCTGCCGTTCGTGGCACCACCGACTGAAACCAGGCTGCCATGATTTGATCGCCCCAGCCCAAAGCACCCAGCGTTTGCACATTACGAGATTCGGTTGCGAGAAATGCGAGTGTGCCGATCGCTAATAAGACTAGTGTGGTGCTCAACGCAATCTTAAAGTTGAGTGTGAAAAAAGATCTTTTATCAGAGTTTGAGACGCGATCGCGCCCCCAAAAAAACATCTCCATGATCACTTGATAGCCAATTCCGCCAAAGATGATCAGCAGCGTAATTACGCCATTCATCAAGGGAGATTTAGCATACTGAATTAAATTATCGGAGAACAAGCTAAATCCAGCGTTATTAAAGGCATTAACGCTGTGAAAAATTGAGAGCCACAGCCCTTGGTTAAACCCAAATTGAGGCACAAAGATCAGCATTAACAAAAAGACCCCTGTGAGTTCAAAAATCAGGGTAGTGGCGATAATCGATCGGATCAACATCGCTAACCCCGATAACCCTGGGATGTCTAAAGACTGTTGAATGGCAACTTTATCTCTGAGTCCCAACCGCCTGCCGAGCAGCAGCAGCAGCACTGTCGTTGCTGTCATATAGCCGAGTCCGCCAACTTGCACCAGCAGCACGATTAAGAACTGCCCCCAAAATGAGTAGAATTTGCCGACATCGACGACCGACAGCCCGGTCACACAAACTGCTGAGGTCGAGGTAAACAAAGCAACCACTGGGTTGCTCCAAGCGCCACTGGCGAGAGAGAACGGCATCATCAATAGCAGCGTTCCCGTGGTAATGACGGCGAGAAATCCGAGGCAAATGGTGCGGGAGACAGTCATGAAGGAGTTTGGGATGTGGAGGCAAATTTAGTGTACCTTGCGAACCTCCTTCAGAGACTCATCAAATCGTCGTCGATAAGGTAGGCTGTTTTCTAGCCTTTTAATGAGTTTCTGGCATGACTTCGACCCTCTATCAACAAATTCAGCAGTTTTATGATGCCTCTTCTAGTCTGTGGGAGCAGGTTTGGGGAGAACACATGCACCACGGTTATTATGGGACAGACGGTCGAGACCCCAAAGAACGCAGACAAGCACAGATTGACCTCATTGAAGAACTGTTGCGCTGGGCAAACGTCACCCAGGCTGACAATATTCTGGATGTTGGTTGTGGCATTGGCGGTAGTTCGCTTTATTTAGCCGAGAAATTTGGTGCTAAAGCAACGGGGATTACGTTGAGTCCTGTTCAAGCTAATCGAGCGATCGAGCGGGCCCAATCCGCCAGACTCAACGCTCACTTTCAAGTTGCGAATGCGTTAGAAATGCCCTTCGCTGATGATTCTTTTGATTTGGTGTGGTCGTTAGAAAGTGGCGAACACATGCCCGACAAGGCGAAGTTTTTGCAAGAGTGTCACCGAGTTCTCAAACCAGGTGGCACCTTTATTTTTGCAACGTGGTGTCATCGAGAGATCGATCGCCAACCGCTCACCGCCGACGAGCAAAAGCACTTAGAAGACATTTATCGAGTTTATTGCCTGCCTTATGTGATTTCGCTGCCAGAGTATGAGCAGATTGCTCGTAAAGTGGGTTTCAAAGATCTGCGATCGGCAGATTGGTCAACCGCCGTTGCACCTTTTTGGAACGTCGTCATTGACTCAGCCTTTACGCCAGCCGCCTTTTTTGGACTGTTGACATCGGGCTGGACGACTATTCAGGCAGCCCTGTCGTTGGGACTCATGAGTCGAGGCTACGATCGCGGGCTAATTAAATTTGGGTTAGTCTGTGCTACAAAGTAACCTGAAAGCCGCAGCGAAATGAACAGACTCCTGTTGTTGATCAATCGACTTGCGCGTCGCGATCGTCGATCTCAAAAACCAAATATCTATCTCAAAATCGTTGACGTTTTACTCGCTCTTGTTGGCGTTTTAGTCAGCATCGCGTTGATTAGTTCGATTCTGATTGTGCTACTGATAGTGATTTTTCGCTTCGATCTTTCAACTCCAACTGATGCCACTTGGCTTTATCAACATCAAGAGTCTGAGACTAAAGTGACTGGAGATCAGCAGATTGGAGGCGGATATCTTTTTGTGTTTGACGGTCAAGATGTGTGGTTAAGATTTCGAGTCAAAGAAGACTCAGTGCCAACTAAACCACGGCTTTTTGAGGTGTGCAAACCAAACCAGTTTGCAAAAATTAGACAATGGTTTCTAGAAAACGTTCGCGAACGTTCTGGTTTTTTATCGTCTTTAAACCCGTGGACAAGACTATCTGAAGTCGATTTACAAAGCTTGAATGACTTGAATAATTTGCGCTGCTTTGAGCTAGGAAAGATAGACAATAAGTTCGGACAAATTCCTTCAAATGCAGGCTGGTGGATGCTCTACAATTCAAAGACAAGGCTGCTTTATCTAAGATATACAGAATATGACTAAAGGCTGATAATTTAGCGATCGCTCACTATATAAATCTATTCATAAATTCAAACATTATTATGAGCCGAACTTCTCCAAAATCGTCCGTTTCTTTTGTCTCAAACCCAGTTCAAAGATACGCTCCTGGGCTTTATGCTTTCTGGAAATTCTCTCGCCCCCATACGATCATCGGCACTTCTTGCAGCGTTTTGGGCATGTATTTTATCGCTGCCGCTAATCAGCCCTTTGTCTTTGAGCCTTTCTCCTGGTTTCTGCCTCTGCTGGCGTGTCTCTGTGGGAATGTTTACATCGTCGGACTTAATCAGCTAGAAGATGTTGAGATCGATCGCATCAACAAGCCGCATTTACCACTGGCTTCTGGAGAATTTTCTCGCACTCAAGGAGTCGCGATCGTCACCATTACAGGCATTTTGGCGATCCTCCTTGCCGCCTTACAAGGGCAGTATCTATTAGGAATGGTGGGGTTGAGTTTGGCGATCGGCACGGCCTATTCACTGCCGCCGATTCGTCTCAAGCGGTTTCCCTTTTGGGCATCGCTGTGCATTTTTAGCGTTCGGGGCGCGATCGTCAATCTTGGATTATTTTTGCACTTTAATCATGGATTTCCGATTCCGCCCAAAGTGTGGGCACTGACGCTATTTGTATTGGTGTTTACGTTCGCGATCGCAATCTTTAAAGATATTCCTGACATGGAGGGCGATCGTCAATATAATATCAGCACTTTTACATTAAGAGTCGGTCAGAAAGCCGTGTTCGATCTCTCTCGGTGGGTCTTGACCGCGTGCTATTTAGGAATGGTGGCGGCTGCATTTTGGTTGCCGTCAGTGAATGCACCTTTTCTGATCGTGAGTCATCTTTTGTTGGTCAGTGCCCTATGGTTACGGAGTCAAAAAGTTGACCTACACGAGCCGCGAGAAGTGGCAAAGTTTTATCAATTTATTTGGAAAATGTTCTTTCTGGAATATTTGATTTTTGCGATCGCCTGTCTTTTGCACTGAGTCGAACTTAGCGGAAAATTCAACGATAGTAGAGTTATCTCTCGTCTCTCAGCGCTATGGTCATCCTAGTAGGCAAAGTTTATCTAGTCGGGTCAGGGCCTGGAACCGTTGATTATCTAACTGTCAAAGGTTATCGGCTTTTAACTCAGGCAGAAGTGCTCGTTTATGATGCCTTAGTCGATATCGATTTATTAACACTCGCCCCCGATCACTGCTTAAAGCTCAACGTGGGCAAACGGGGCGGCAAGCCTAGCATGAAGCAAGACCAAATCGATCGCCTCCTGGTCAACCAGTGTCAGCAAGGCAAACAAGTTATTCGGCTCAAAAGTGGAGATCCGTTTATTTTTGGGCGATCGACCTCCGAGATTCAAGCGCTCAACGCCGCAGGATGTTTATTTGAGGTAGTTCCGGGCATCTCCTCAGCGCTGGCGGCTCCTCTGCTGGCGGGCATTCCGCTCACGGATCTTGTCCTGAGTCGCTGCTTCACGGTTCTTAGCGCTCACGAACCCGATCGCTTAGACTGGCAGACTTTAGCCCAAATCGACACGCTGGTGATTTTGATGGGCGGACAGCACCTGCCCGTGATCGTTCAGCAATTGCAGAAACAAGGACGATCGCCGCAAACTCCGATCGCGGTCATTCGGTGGGCAGGGCACCCTCAGCAGCAGATTTGGGTGAGCACATTGGCACAAATTCTGTCACACACCACAAACCATTCGCTGTCGCCCTGTGTGATCGTGATTGGCGAGGTTGTGGGGTTACATTCATTTTTGTCGCCCACTTCTAACCCAACTCACGATCGCTAACATTGCCCATCTCCCGCGACCGTTTAACAGAGAGATGCGATCGGTTCCGGTCTATTCTAGTCTTTTACCCGTTATTCGCTGTGCTTACCCTTCCTCTCTCTCTCAAAACGATTCTCGTCACCCGATCGGCTGGGCAGTCTAGCCAGTTCACCAAACTACTTCAACAGCAAGGCGCAAATGTAGTTGAAATGCCTACTCTAGAGATTACGCCGCCGTCTGATTGGCAAGAGCTAGACAACGCGATCGCGCGGCTCAACGAGTTTGATTGGCTAATTCTCACGTCTGGCAACGCCGTTGAATATTTCTTTGAGCGTTTAGCTTCACGGTTGCAAGATGTCAGAGGGCTATCTGCGATTAAAATTGCGGTAGTGGGTGAGAAAACAGCATTTATTCTCAAGCAGCGAGGGTTACAAGCAGATTTTATTCCACCCGCATTTGTGGCTGACTCAATGGTGGCGAATTTTCCGGAGCCTGTGAGTGGCAAAAAACTGCTGTTTCCCAGAGTGGAGACGGGGGGGCGAGAAGTGCTGATGAAAGAGTTTAGCGATCAAGGTGCAGAAGTGACTGAAGTTGCCGCTTATCAGTCAGGGTGTCCGGTGACGATCGACCCCGCAGCCTTAGCCGCTCTACAAAATCGTCAGGTCGATGTGATCACGTTTGCCAGTTCTAAAACAGTCAAATATTTTTGTCAACTCGTCGAAACCTCGCTGGGTGAAGCTTGGCAGACTTATCTAGAAAACGTTGGCATTGCCTCGATCGGACCTCAAACCTCAAAAACTTGCCAATCTCTACTTGGACGGGTTGACGTAGAAGCCGAGGAATATACCCTAGAAGGATTGACTCAAGCTGTGGTGAAATTTGCGAGTAGAGAGGTTGTCTAGCGATCGAACCGTACGTCTTTATAAATCTGAAGGCATTTAGTACTTTTGTACTAAACTATGGTATTCTGTTGGCACCCCAACCTGGTGCGGAGAGAATTTATGAGCGTCGAGCAAACCACACAACTCATTCAGCTAATTCTCAACTCAGTGCTGATGATTGTCGCCTGTGCTTTTATTTTGGCAGGCTTATTGCTGCGTCGCAGCGCCTTAGAATACCGCTTGCAAACCACCAGTTTGGAATATTGCCAAGTTTTGCATTTAGCCTATGAGTCTCAGGGCGATCGGCTCTTGCTGCTCAAAAAGCAACTTCGTCACCTTCAGCAGCAAGTCAAACTAGCGCAAAAGGGCACGATCTCGATTCACTACGCCTTTTTGGTGTTTGTTGCCAGCACGTTCACGTTATCGCTCAGGACGGTAGTTGATGCCACTTGGCTGATCACCACCGCTCTGGCGCTGTTTGTGGTCGGCATTGGCATTTTGCTGCTGAGTGTGACGCTGCTGTTGCTCGATTTACACAAGTCCGATCGTCCTTTTTGGCAAGAACTTAAAGGCATGATTGAATTGCGCCACGATCGGGCAGGGCAACGCTCGATACAGATTGCTCGATCGCGCAATCCTAAATTTACCAAAGATTTTCACACCCATTTAATTCGTGAACGTGACAGATCTGCATAAGCCTACGTTGGCGCAATCACCGTTGCCTTTTGACCCGATTCGTCTACGACAATCCATCCTGTTTTGGGGTCTAGATTCTCAGCACTAGTGTTGACCTTGAAGTAGACTTTTTCGCCTGTATTGGTTTCAACGGCAAAATCTGCGTTTTGAGCGTAAACCACTTTAAACCCCCGATCTTGTAAGCAAAACTTTGCCCAACTTTTAAGCGACTGACGATTGGGATCAAAGGGAATTGGCGGACGATCGAAGAGTGTTTGCATTACATTAACTAGCTGCATAGATTCAGTTTTGTAGAAACGTTAAAGCGCTTGACACCGAGGACAAAAATAGAGCCGCCGACCTGCATAGATTTCTTTGACGATCGCCGTACCGCACAAAAAACAAGGTTTCCCTTCACGACCAAAGACATAATGCCGATAGTCACTGCGTTTATATTTTTGCTCTTTAAGTTGGGCAACAATTTGCAAATCGTTGGTGATGCCTTTTGTCAGATAAGACTGGTGCGTCACCGATAAAACCGCTTGCGCCAAAGCATGAATCTGTCCAGTATCGCAGTCTAGGGGACGTAAAGACGGATGCACTTTTGCAACAAATAAGATTTCGCTGCGAAGATAGTTGCCCAATCCGCCTAAGAAATGCTGATCTAACAATAATGAGGTGAGTTGACGACGGTGAAAGCGTTTGTCAAGAAAGCGATCGACAATTTGCTCAACGGTAACAGCTTGATCCAACACATCCAACTCAACTCGACTGAGAAACGGATGGGTCGCCAACTCATGCTCATCTAACACCTGAATGTCAGATGCACTGTAGAGCAACGCCGATTTTTTTGAGTTGTGAATCGCTAATCTCAACTGTCGATTCGTAGTCGGATAAGACTGCAAGTTTCGCACATACCAGCGACCATAAAGCTGATTGTGACTATAAATATAAAGCGGAATCGTAAAGCAAATCACCATCGCTTTTCCGCGTGTTTTGACGGCGGTGACTTTCTCCCCAGTTAAAATGTCCTCAAACGATTTGAGCCGATCGAAGGCAAAGAAAATCTCGGTCACGGGTCGATCGACCAATGCCTTTGCTATCTCGTCAGCCGCTTGTCTAATTTCTGGGCCTTCAGGCATTGCGACGACCTAAAAAAGAAGTGTTGTAATAGAAGTATGTTAGAACTTCACTGCCACACAACCTATTCTGATGGCACTCTCACCCCGACTGAGCTAGTCAACGCCGCGATCGCTCGAAAAGTTCAGGCGTTAGCGATCACTGACCATGACACGATGGGCGGTTGGGATGAAGCGTTTGCCGCCGCGATCGACCAACTCGAAATTGTCCCTGGACTGGAACTCAGCACTGTTTGCAACGATCGATCGCTCCACATTTTGGGCTTTTACCCCGATCGTGATCTACTGTCCGCGCCATTGAATGAACGGCTAGAAGGACGCAAACGGCGATCGCAGAAGATTGTCGAAAAATTAGCCGATCTAGGCTACCCCGTTGAGTTGCCAGAAATGGGAGAAAGTATGGCTCCGGGTCGTCCTCATATTGCGACGGCAATGGTGCGGGCGGGCTATGTCGAATCATCGCGCGAGGCGTTCGATCGCTTTCTCGGTGACGATAAACCTGCCTATGTGCATTATGAAAAATTCGACAGCGAGGACGGCATAGAACTGCTGCGAGCGTGCAAGGCAGTTCCCGTGTGGGCACATCCTTGTCTGTTTCGGGGTGGCTATGTTGAAGAGATTTTGCCTCAACTCGTCGAGGCTGGGTTGATGGGCATTGAGGTCTTTCACCCTAGTCACACACTCAGACAGGTGGCGCGGCTCGAAGCCCTGTGTGAAGAGTATCAATTACTGATGACAGGCGGCAGTGACTATCACGGCCCCAATCTTGAAACCAAACGCGCTGATTACTCGTCTCTCAACAGTTTGCATCTTTCGCTAGACTTGCTGGAGCCGATTAAACAAGCTGCCAGTCAACAGAGAAGCCTAAAAGCCTGATGACGACTGAGTTTTGTCTTTATGAAAACTTTATGGATGCGATCGAGTTTCCTCCGGAAAGCTCACTGTTTTGTGAGGATAGAGGAATGGTAGATGCACCCTGATGATTCACCCCTGGCTTAGGTTGGGGGTTTTTTGTAGACAAGCTAAATACCCAACGTTGAGCTAGTTATCTGGGCAGTCTGTCATGTGCTTCTGGCTCAATGTCTGGGACTTGGGCTAAGGCTGCTTCATAGTTTGCCCGACTTCCCCGCTTGGCTCGCTCTTCTAGATAATCTACACCCATCAGCGCAGCCATTTTTTCTGCAATGGCGATCGCAACCCACTGATCAACCGAAATTCCTTGTCGCTGCGAAACTACTTGTAAGTCTTTATAAAGCGAATCTGACAATTGCACTTGCAGGCTACTCATAGCAAAGCTCCAATGCGGTGTAGAAAGAAAGCAGGTTCGGGAGCTTGTAACCCAAACCGCTTCACGTCGACAAAATCACGAAGGTTGTAGGTGATGATGTAATTACATTCTGCCTTAACTGCTAGTTCGAGAACCCTATCATCTTTAGGATCGGGAAGGTAAGGTCGCCACAAGAAGAAGATTTGATGGTGTTTAGCCACAGCGCAGTGAAAACCGAGCAGGTCGTTTGCTACCGTTTGATTAATCTGAAGTCTCTACAATCGATACAGTACCTCTTCGTATTCCAAAACTAATGGGACAGAGAGGTGTATGTCAAAAAGTCCCGTGTCTACAAGCGTAAGTAATCTGAAGGCACTTCCGCGTTTAGAGCGTAACCCAGAAACGATGACGTTCGTATCAATAACAATTTGCGGATTAGACATTAAGCCATAATAGGGGCGTTTAGCTTTTCGTTCTCTCAACAAAGCTTATACACGGCATCTATGTCTAATCTTTCGCTCTATCAGCTTGACCCATTAAATCGATTCAGCGATCGTGCCGCCAACTATGCCAACTATCGCCCCAGCTACCCGACTGAAGCGATCGATCAACTGCTTTTAGAATTGGGTGAACCGTCTCAATTAATTGCAGCCGATATCAGTGCGGGAACAGGCATTTCGTCTCGGTTGTTGGCAGATCGGGGGGTGAATGTGTGGGCGATCGAACCCAACGCCGCGATGAGTGCTGCCGCAGAAACGCATCCCAAAGTCAAATATCAACAGGCATCAGCAGAACAAACTGGCTTACCCGATCAGTCAGTAGACTTGGTGACGTGTTTTCAGTCGTTTCACTGGTTTGAGCCAGACTCGACACTCGCTGAGTTTCATCGGATTCTTAAGTCATCAGGACGGCTAGCGCTGGTGTGGAACAACCGAGACTTAAACGATTTGTTGACTCAAGAGGTGGGGGAAATTATGCGGAAAGCGTCCGATAAGCATCCTGCTCTCGATCGTCCAGAGGTTTTTCCTGAAAATCCCAATTTTATCAACGTGCAGGAATTCCGTTTTTTGTCTCAACAAGCCCTTGATCAAACAGGATTGATTGGCAACGCCAAGAGCCGATCGTATATTCCGCAAGCAGGAGCGGCTTATGAACAACTGCTCGTCGATCTCAATGATTTGTATGAGCGCTGGGTAGACGATCGTGGCTTTGTCTATTTGAAGTATCAAACCAAAGTTTTTTTAGCGAGTCCGCAAACTGTTTAATGAATAACGTCAGTTCGGGTTAATCATTGCCTGCCTAGCGATTGAACCTGGTCTCCTGTGCAGCCTGCGATAGTTTGATCGTCCAATGCCGAGCGTCTCGCCCCCTAAATCCCCCATGCTGGGGGACTTGGAATGGGCACAATTTCTTGAACGCGGTCGATCTTTCTGCTTCAAAGTCCCCCAAGTTTGGGGGATTTAGGGGGCGAAGGGAACTGAAACGGAGCAGTAACTTATCCCGAACTCAGGTTGAATACTAAAAACCGTTAGCAAGAAATTCTTACCAACGGCTCAATAAATGGGAGAAGGCTTGATTTGATCAGCCACCCGCGATCGCCGGAATAATGCTAACTTCATCGCCATCGTTAAGTGAAGTATTCACGCCATCTAAAAAGCGAATGTCTTCACTATTAACATAGAAATTAACGAATCGCCGTAGTTGTCCTTGTTCGTCACAAAGACGGGCTTTAATGCCGGGGCAACTTAGTTCGAGAGACTCTAGCAACTCTGCAACGCTAGTGCCACTGCAATCAACGGTTGCTTGATCATTGGTGAGTTTCTGCAATGGGGTGGGAATGAGAACTTTAACAGCCATGATGAAGGAAAAATGGTGAGTGATTAATGATTAGTGATGAACGATGAGCGGTCTTGAATACAGCCCTCATCATTGATCATTTTTAGACGAGAACTTGCTGCCACTCTAGACGATCGAGGGTTTTTGACCGCTCTAGGGCCCGCTCAAAGCTGTCGAGTTTTGGCTCGATCGTAAACGGTTCGCCGACGTAGCCTTGTACGGCTTCTTGAGTCTTGAGACCGTTACCTGTGATGTAGACAACTGTGACTTCTTCGGGATCAATCTTCCCGGCTTCGACCAGCTTTTTGAGAACGGCGATCGTCGTTCCGCCTGCGGTTTCAGTGAAGATGCCTTCGGTTTCGGCTAAGAGCTTAATGCCCTCAATGATTTCGGCATCGTTGACTGAGGTGATGGTGCCATTAGTCTTGCGGGCAATGTCGATCGCATATACGCCATCTGCGGGGTTGCCGATCGCGATCGATTTGGCGATCGTGTTGGGCTTCACGGGTGAGATAAAGTCACGTCCTTCTTCAAAGGCTTTGGCGATCGGAGAACAGCCTTCGGCTTGAGCACCGCTAAACCGCACAGGCTTCGCATCGACTAACCCAACTTCTACAAATTCTTGGAAGCCTTTATAAATCTTGGTGAATAGAGAACCCGACGCTAACGGCGCAACAATGTGATCGGGCAACTGCCATCCTAGTTGTTCCGCCACCTCGTAGCCCAGCGTCTTAGAGCCTTCTGAATAGTAGGGACGAAGGTTAATATTCACAAAGCCCCAGCCGTGGGTGTTGGCGACCTCAGAGCAAAGCCGATTCACCTGATCGTAATTGCCGTGAACAGACATCACCGTCGGATTGTAAATCAGAGTGCCCATCACTTTGCCTGCTTCGAGGTCAGAAGGAATGAACACACAGCAGTCTAGACCCGCATGAGCCGCGATCGCGGCTGTCGAGTTTGCCAAATTTCCAGTGCTGGCACAAGAAACAGTGGTAAAGCCTAGCTCTTGGGCGCGAGTCAATGCAACGGATACGACCCGATCCTTAAAGCTCAAAGTCGGCATATTCACCGCGTCGTTCTTGATGTAAAGCTTTTTGAGACCCAAGCGACGGGCTAAACGGTTAGATTGCACCAGAGGAGTCATGCCCGTGCCGACATCGATCGGGGTGTTAGTGGCAACTGGCAAAAACGGACGATAGCGCCAAATCGAGTTAGGGCCTGCCTGAATCGTTTCGCGGGTGACAGTGCGGCGCAAGAACTCATAGTCGTATTTCACTTCTAATGGGCCGAAGCAAAACTCACATACGTGACTCGCTTTCAGTTCATACTCTGCGCCACACTCTTTACACTTCAACGCTTCAAAGGCAGCAGTGGTAGAGTGAGTTTTGGGTTGAGTCGCCTGAGTCATATCTTGAAATCCTCTCGGTGCAAGCGTTCTAAAGGTTTAACGGCTGACGTTGCCTGATAGTAACATGGGCAAAAAATCGAGTCAAACAATCCCGACAGAAAAAGTCGGGATTAAATTCCACCGCTCACTGGCGGAATGAAGACCACTTCGTCTCCTGGCTGAAGAACAGTGTCAGGCTCGACAAATTGCAGGTTCACGCCAAATCGAGTCAGATCGCGCCATTGAGTCAGTTCAGGATGCTTGGCGATCAGCCGATCGCGCACGTCAGCCACAGTTGCCCCAGCCGGGAGTTCTAGCATTAACTCTGGAGTCCCGCAGGCTTCTTGATAAACCGCAAACAGTTTGACCACGATCGTGATGGAATCAGGCATGATTAAAAGCGTTCAACGATGAGCTATTTGCTCTCAGCTTACTTGCTGATCGTTTGGGGAGTAAAATCAGAATAAGACCGCTTCACTGCCGATCGTGGAGCTTTGCCCTCGACCGCCCATCCAGTTACTGATGTCTTTTAATGACTTACTGCCTAAACCCTGAGTGTAAGCGCCCGCAGAATGTTGATGGGACGGAGTTTTGCCAAAGCTGCGGAGTAAAACTGGTGCCGACACTGCGAGGGCGCTATCGTGTTTTAAAGCCTTTGGGTCAAGGCGGGTTTGGCAAAACGTTTCTCGCTGTCGATGAAGATCGGCTGAAAACCTATTGTGTGATTAAGCAGTTTTCCCCTCAGTTGAAAGGCACTAAAGGGTTAGAAAAGGCAGTAAGACTGTTTGAACAAGAAGCGATGCGCCTTCATGAACTGGGTGAGCATCCTCACATTCCGACGCTGCTTGCCTATTTTGAGCATGATCAGCGACTTTATTTAGTGCAGCAATTTATCGAAGGCCCAACGCTGGCACAAGAACTGCATCGGCAAGGAGCTTTTAGTGAACAAAAGATTCGAGAAGTGCTGGTGCGACTGCTGCCGATTTTGAAATTTGTGCACGATCATCATGTCATTCATCGCGATATCACACCTTCAAATATTATTCGTCGCAAACTCGATGGCAGACTCGTATTGATTGATTTTGGGGTTGCCAAGCTCTTAACCGAAAGCCCCTCAACTCAACCCGGAACCAAAATCGGCACCGAAGGCTATGCGCCGATCGAGCAATTGCGAAACGGTCAAGCCTACCCCGCTAGTGACTTTTATAGCCTGGGCGCAACCTGTGTCTATCTGCTGACTCAAATCAGACCTGAAGATCTCTACGATCCGCTGGCAGGGCATTGGCTGTGGCGAGAAAAGCTGGCGCAGCGAGGAGCGGCGGTTAGCGATCGCATCGGGCAAATGCTCGACAAAATGCTAAAAGATCTGGTCAACGATCGCTATCAAACCGCAGACGAAGCCATGCGTGATCTGCGAGCTGCCTTATCGACTCCTGCGTTTGCCTCTCCTCAAGGGTCGTCTCGGTCTGCTAGCGCGCCGGGCGTGACTCAACCGCCCACTTCTGGCTCACCGAGAGATTCAGGAGCCAGACCTTCTGGAGAAACACCTTCGGGTTCACCTCAGCCCCCAATTTCTCAACCCTCGTTTCCGAGAGGCAAAGTTCAGCCATCTTCTAAAAGTCGGCAGGTTCGGAAATGTTTGCATACGTTAAGCGGGCACTCATCTTGGGTAGTTGCGATCGCCCTCAGTTCAGATGCCAGAACGTTGATTAGCGGTGGCTTAGACGATCGCATCATGCTGTGGGATTTAACCACTGGCGAACGGCTTGGCATTCTCACAGGGCACAGCAAACCGATCAACTGTTTGGCAACCAGCCCCGATGGCAAGACGTTGATTAGTTGCAGTGATGACGACACAATTAAAATTTGGCAGCTTCCGAATGGAGCCATGCTGCGATCGCTAGCGGGTCACAGTCGCGATGTCAACTCGGTTGCCGTTAGCCCCGATGGACAGTTTTTTGCCAGTGGCAGCGAAGACCGCACCGTCTGCGTATGGCGCACCAAAACTGGAGAACTCCTACAAAGTTTTACTGACCTAGCGGGAATGGTGCGATCGGTCGCAATCAGCCCCAACAGCCAGATTCTTGCCAGTGGTGGACTTGATAATCAGATTAAGTTATGGAACCTCCACACGGGTCATCTCGTGCGAACTCTGAGCGGACACATTAATTCAGTGATGTCGATCGCCATCAGTCCCGATGGGCAAATTTTGGCCAGCAGCAGCAAAGACAAAACGATCAAGCTGTGGAACCCCAACACTGGCGAAGTGATTCGCACATTGTTGGGTCACACCGAGATTGTTAACTCGATCGCCATTAGCCCCGACGGTAGAACGCTGATTAGTGGCAGTAATGACAAAACAGTGAAGCTCTGGGTTCTCAACACGGGTGAATTAATCGGCACACTCACCGAGCATACTAACTCTGTAAACGTGGTTGCTGTCAGCGCTGACGGGCGACGGTTTGCAAGTGGTAGTTCTGATAACACTGTGAAAGTTTGGCAACTGGTTTAACCTGGTTCAAAGTGGTCTGGAGGTGATGTGGCTCCTTTGCCTGAGCAAGCCTTGGCGATCGCGCTACTGCAAGGTGAGCAATCGTCTCAATTACTGACGCAATGAATAACGCTCTTAGTAGAAAGGGCAAGCTCAAGTAAAGCCTCTAGATCCTTCATGAGAAACCAGTTTAGATGATGCTTATCTAGATATCGGTCTGCTAGCTCAGAAAGAACTTGTTCACGTAGTTGAAGATCTTTTGGAAGTTTATTACCTTTCAAGTAATGCTTTCTGGCATCAGATCGGCTCAATTCCATTATGTTATGCAACTCACTGAGCCAGATCTTTTGCATGTCTTCATGCAATTTCGTATGTTGAAAAACTAGGAAGTTTTTAATAGCAGGGTTCTGAATCTTATTGACAAACCGTAGTAGAAAAATATCATCAATCTGTAAATTGATAGAGATTGTATTGTCAGTTCTAATCTGCCATTGCATTTGTTGTTCTCTGGCTTAGGTTAACCCTACTGAGTTTGAGCAGCCACCACATCCAGCGTTTTCCCCTGCTGAAACACCTCGATCGTATAGCCCGATTCTTGGAGCGCTTGAGAAAACGGCAGCTCATCCACAATCACTCCACGATCGCCCGTCACCGCCGCACTTTCTGGCACATCTCGCTGCAAAATTGCCCAATGAAACAACATATCCGCTGAGCGGCTCTTAGTATGTAGTGATCTATTTAAGCACTAACTAACGAAGACACTCGTGCCCGAAAGCCTTCTTTTCCTAAAGCCGTCACCGTTGCGTGTTCGTCTTGCACCCGAAACTTTTGCCCAAACCGCACAAAATAACGACGATCGTGAGCACTGACGATCGCTACCACTGAAATCCTAGCGCTATGGTCTTCGCCTCGCTGCTCTTGCAGGATTTGCCGCAGTCGATATTGTTCTTGACTGTCGTTTGCTTTACTCGGTTCGAGTTCGACCATCACCATGCGGACGGTTTCGATCGGTTCTGCATCGTCAAGGATGAACTGCACCTGATCATCGCGGCGATCGACTTTGCCCCACACCATCAGTCGGGCATCGGGAACGATCAGATGTCCAATTCGCTCGAAAGATTTGGGGAAGACGACGGCTTCTGAGTGCCCGGTCAGGTCTTCGATCGTGATGATTGCCATCCGATCGCCCTTCTTGGTGGTGACGGCTTTGACGTTGGTGAGCATGACGATCGCGCTGATGCTGTCGCCTTCTTGACGATCTCCCAAATCGCTCAAGCTAATCGGCGCAAGAATCTTTGCTGACTCTTGCAACTGTTTAAGTGGATGATCAGAGATATAAAAGCCGAGAACTTCTTTTTCTAAACGCAGTTTTTCTTGCTGCGGAAAGTCGGGCACTTTTGGCGCTTTGGGTGCCGTCTCAAAGCTGGATTGCTGACTCGCACCGCCGCCCATCAAGTCGAACAAATTGCCCTGACCGCTGACCCGATCTTTAGCGCGAGATTGTGCCCAATCCATCACCAGTTCTAAGTCTTGGATAAGTTGATTGCGATTTGAATCAACGTTGTCAAAGGCTCCACAGTAGATTAGAGATTCTAAGGCTCGACGATTAATGGCGCGGGAGTCTACGCGATCGCACAAGTCTGCCAGCGATTTGAACTCGCCTTTTTCTTCTCTAGAGACAAGGAGGGCTTCAACTGCACTTTGTCCCACATTTCTGACGGCGTTTAAGCCAAACAAAATGTTTTCTCCAGTCGGCGTAAAGTCTACGCCAGAGCGATTGATATCAGGCGACTGCACCTGAATATTCATGCTGACGCAAGAGGCAATATATTTCTGAACTTTATCTTGATCGCCACTGTTAGCGGTAATCAATGCCGCCATATATTCGACGGGATAGTTTGCTTTTAGATAAGCGGTTTGATAAGTGACGTATCCATAAGCTGTTGAGTGAGATTTGTTAAAGCAATATTCAGCAAATTGCACCATTTGCTCAAACAGCGCATCTGCAACGTTGGGTTTAACGTTGTTCTTCCCGGCACCTTCGACGAACATTTCGCGGTGCTTTTCCATTTCAGATTTTTTCTTTTTGCCCATCGCCCGACGCAGCAGATCCGCTTGACCGAGCGAATAGCCTGCCATATCTTGAGCAATCTTCATGATTTGCTCTTGATAGACCATGATGCCGTAGGTTTCGTTGAGAATCGGTTTGAGAATGTCGTGCGCGTAGTCGATCGCTTCTCGCCCGTGTTTACGATTGATAAATTTAGGAATCAGCCCCGCATCCAATGGGCCTGGACGATAAAGGGCAAGCACTGACGAAATATCTTCGATTCCTGACGGTTTGAGATCACGGACAATTTGCCGCATCCCTGATGACTCAAGCTGGAAGACACCTTCTAACTCGCCTCGTGCTAGAAGCTTGTAGACTGCGGGATCTTCAAGCGATAGGTTATCAAGGTCGATCGTCACGTGACGAGTTTGCTCAACTAGCTCCACCGTTTTTTGGATCATCGTCAGGTTTTTGAGTCCCAAAAAGTCCATTTTTAGCAGACCCAGAGTTTCGATGTCCTCCATGTAATATTGGGTAAAGACTGCCCCATCCGCGTTGCGTTGAAGTGGCACGATCTCGTCGAGCGGATCGGAGGAAATCACAATTCCGGCAGCGTGAATGCCCACACTTTTGTTGGTGCCTTCAATCCCGATCGCGGTGTCTAGCCAGTGCCGCACTTTGGGATCTTTGTCATATTTCTCTTTGAATTCTGGCGCAGGCGTTTTGTCAGAAATCATTACCTCCAGTTTGACGGGTTTGCCTCGAATCACCGGAATCAGTTTCGCCATGCGATCGGCATCGCCATAAGGCACATCTAATACTCGCGCTGTGTCTTTGAGAACCGCTTTAGAAGTCATGCGGTTGTAAGTGATGATCTGCGCGACTCGTTCAGTGCCATATTTTTGAGTGACATATTGGATCACTTCATCGCGGCGATCGATGCAAAAATCGGTATCAATATCTGGCATCGATTTCCGTTCGGGGTTGAGAAATCGCTCAAACAGCAAGCCGTGATGCACCGGATCGATATTGGTGATTCCGAGGGCATAAGCAACCAGCGATCCGGCTGCCGATCCACGTCCCGGCCCGACGGGAATGCCATGATCTCTAGCGTATTTGATGTAGTCCCACACGACTAGAAAGTAAGTCGCAAACCCCAT
Source organism: Phormidesmis priestleyi ULC007 (assembly GCF_003003695.1). Taxonomy (NCBI): domain Bacteria; kingdom Bacillati; phylum Cyanobacteriota; class Cyanophyceae; order Leptolyngbyales; family Leptolyngbyaceae; genus Phormidesmis; species Phormidesmis priestleyi. The sequence continues at coordinate 16,859 of NZ_PVWG01000019.1, read as the reverse complement.
CTGCTGCATCATTTCGAGTTCGTAGACTAGGCGATCTTGATAGACTTGGCTGACCTCGACGCGAGACTGGCATTTTAGCCGCTTAAAAAGTCCTTCCCAGGTGATTTGCTCTAGATAGGCATTATGCGTCTGACCCGTCGGAACGGGATAATTGGGAATGCGCGGCTCATCCAAGATTTTGTATTCTTCGATTTTGTTGGCAACCTCGACGGTGGTGACGATCGCTTCTTCGATCACATCATCGGGCAAGTGGTCGCGAAACAACATCCGCATCTCGTCGGCTGATTTGAGATATTCGGTGCCGCTATATCTCAGTCGTTTGTCTTCTGAGATCAGCTTGCCCGTTTGAATGCACAGCAACGCATCGTGCGCCTCTACGTCATAGCAAGAAATGTAGTGAGAATCGTTGGTGGCAATGATTTTAATGTCTAGCTCACGGGCAATCTTGACGACCTCAACGTTGACGATTCGATCTTCGGGTGAGCCGTGATCTTGAATTTCTAAATAATAATCATCGCCAAATAGGTCTTGATACCACCGAGCGACGCGACGAGCGATGTCAGGCTTGCCTTGCAGAATCGCCTGCGGCACTTCACCACCGAGACAGGCACTTGTGACGATCAAGCCTTCGTGGTATTGCTCTAATAAATCTTTGCTGATGCACGGGCGTGAGAAAATTCCTTTTCCCTGGACTCCTTTGAGATGGGAAATCGTGGTGATCTTGACTAGGTTTTTATAGCCTTGAGTATTTTTTGCGAGAACGACCTGATGGTAGCGAGGTCGGCGTTCTTGCTTAGTGATGTCGCCGTTGATCACATACATTTCATTGCCAATGATCGGCGTAATCTTGCCTTTGCAGACCTTGATTAGCTCGATCGCGCCGTACATCACCCCGTGATCGGTGAGGGCGATCGCGGGCATTCCCAGTTCCATTGCTCGATCGACCAGTTTGGGTAACTGACTGGCACCATCTAGCAAGCTATAGTCGCTGTGAATATGTAGACCAACAAAAGACATAACTGCTCAAACCACACAACGGAGTGAGACTAGAGTAACCGATCGTAGACGCTAGATCTAATATTTTTTTTGGCCGACCACTCCACATATAGAGTCAGCAAGGTGTAAAGGCACAAATCTCAGATTTGACCTTAGCCTCGCGCCTTTTATTGCACAGGTTTAGTACCAATGTATCAAACCTATCAGAAAAAGGGTTATTTTGTACTAGACTTTTATAAAAAGTAGGCGGTCATTCTCGATCGGGCACATTCACCCAGGTTCCTGTCTCATTCGATTCGTGAGCTAAATCCATCAGGAGTTGTGAATAAACGCCTTCTTTGAGCGAGGGCGGCAGAGACTCGCGGCGATCGATGCCCAACACAAACTGATCGACCACTCGAATGAAGGGCGCAATTCTGCCGTCAGCATAGACTTGAGGAAACGCGAGGCGCTTAGGAATCTCTAACTCCGCCAACGGCTGCCCATTTTGACTGCCCAACAGCCTGAAGCCGTGAACATAGTCTTTTTGATGGTCACTGCCGAGAATGAGTGTGCCGCGATCGCCATAGACTTCGACCCAGTGCCCGCGTCCCTGATAAGTGGCAGCACTTAAGCAAATCTGGCAGGGCGTTCCGTCGGCTAATTCGAGCATGATTAAACAAGTGTCATCAGCATCCACGAGCTTCAACTGTCCAGAATTGGGATCGGGTCGCTCTGGAATCGAAACTTGCAGACGCGCACACAGACGTTTTGTCGAGCCAAATAACCAGGCGATATAGTCAAAAGCGTGAGATCCGATCGCGCCCAGTGCACCGCCGCCCTGATCTTTTTGGGCATACCAATTCCAGGGGCGCGAAGCATCAGCGCGACTCGACACCAGCCAGTCAACTTTAATCAAGCGTTTTTGTCCGACATAGCCTTCTGAAATTAATTCCGCTAATCGCTGCCATGCTGGGACAAAGCGAAACTCAAAGTTCATCGTCGCGATCGCGTTTCTCTGCGCCGCTAATTCTTGCAATTGCCGCGCTTGTGACACCGATAACGCAGTCGGTTTTTCTAACAGCAAATGTTTTCCGGCTTCGAGTACTGTCTTTGCCATCTCATAGTGCAAAAACGGCGGCGTTGAAATACTAACCGCTTGAACGTCTGGCAGCGAGACAATCTCTTCTAACGTTTGGCAGGCATGAGGAATATTGTGAGCTTGAGCGATCGCTCGTGCTTTCTCTAAATCACGATGATAGACCGCCACAATCTGGGTGCGCGGATGTTGTTGAAACCCCGGCATGTGAACTTTTTGACCGAAGCCTGTGCCGACGATCGCGACTCCGATCGGAGATTGACTAGAAAAAACCATACTTATCTAGACTCTAAATCGGCAACGATACTATGAGTATCCCACCCTTAATCCGTCCTCGTGCCACCTTTGTGTAAGATCACCATAAACAGCTACGATTGTAAAGCAAGCTTGCTTCAGAATTGCCATTAAAGCCAGAGGGTTTTCTCATGTCGCAAAGTCTCGCCCATGAAGTTGATCTGTCGCCCGACCTGCAAGACCTGGTGATTGAGGACAACACCCCTTTGGATAATTTAATTACCGAAAAACAACAGCGTCTCTTAACAGAACCGCTTTACAGCAATTCTGCGGTGCTTGATTGTCCCTCTCTGCTGGCAGCAAACGTCGGAGTATTTTATGCAGTACGTCAGCCTCCGATCGTGCCTGATGTGTTTCTGAGCCTCAACGTCGAAATTCCTGAAAACTGGCATGAGAAAAAAAATCGCACGTATCTCGTGTGGGAGTTTGGTAAACCGCCCGATGTCGCGATCGAGATTGTCTCTAACAAAGAAGGTAATGAGTTGGGCAGTAAGCTTAGAGACTATCCTCAGATCGGCGTGGCTTACTATGTGGTGTTTGATCCCCTCCAACAGTTGGGAGACACCCTCCTGAGAGTCTTTGAGCGGCGAGGAAACCGCTATCAAGCGATGACAGAAACCTGGCTAGAACAGGTGGGCATCGGCTTAACTATCTGGGATGGTGTATTTGAAGGTAAGCACGATCGCTGGTTACGCTGGTGTACCCGCGATGGCATTGTACCGACTGGAGCAGAGCAAGCCAAACAAGAGCAGCAACGAGCGGAGCAGGAGCGACAACGAGCGGAACGAGCTGAAGCCAGAGCCGAGCGACTTGAAGAGCAACTGAGAGCAATGGGAATCGATCCTGATGCTTGACCAGCAGCCTGTCTTAATCCTCATCCTTCCATAAGGCAGTTTGGGTTTCCACCCTTAATCTCGCCTTTTGGCTTGCGAAACCCTCTCAGAGATGACACGATAAACGTCATACAAGCGAACAAGTGTTCTGAGCAAAACTTATGGCTCGTACTCCTACGCTCAAGTTCGATCGTGGCACTCTGATTTTGCATCCCCCACCTAAAGGGAGGGCATGGATGGACTATGCAATTTGGGACGATCGCATCGAACGATTCCGCATTCCCGCTCACCAATATCGCAATTTGGTTCTGGCACTCCGCGCTGAAGGCACCGAGCTTGATGACAAAGCTAAAGCTTTTGCAGAAGTTGAAATGGTGCCTAGTTTAGAGATGGAACCCTATCCACACCAGCAAGAAGCCCTCGACGCATGGAGACATGCCGGGCGGATGGGAGTTGTCGTTCTCCCGACTGCTGCTGGAAAAACCTATCTAGCGCAATTGGCGATGCAAATTACGCAGCGCAGTACGTTGGTGATGGTGCCTACATTAGACTTGATGCACCAGTGGTATGCACACTTAACGGCGGCGTTTCCCGATGTCGAAGTCGGGTTACTGGGAGGCGGATCACGCGATCGCACTCCCATTCTCGTGTCAACCTACGATAGCGCTGCGATTAATGCTGAAACACTCGGCAATCAATACGCGTTGTTAGTGTTCGATGAATGCCATCATTTACCGAGTGGCTTCAACCGAGTGATTGCAGAATTTGCGATCGCGCCCTATCGATTAGGATTAACGGCAACACCCGAACGCACAGACGGCAAACACGAAGATCTAAACACTTTAATCGGTGCAGAAGTCTATCGCAAAACCGCAGAAGAATTATCCGGTTCAGCACTGGCAAAACACAAAGCGACTCAAATCAAAGTTAAGCTTTCCAAACAAGAGCGAGACCGCTACGATCGCTTAGTTCAAATCCGCAACGCCTTCCTAAAAGAAGCGAATATTTATCTCAGCAGCGCTCAGGGATGGCAACGATTTGTGCAAGCCAGTGCCCGATCGAAAGCCGGACGTAAAGCCATGTTGGCGCACCGAGAAGCAAAAGCGATCGCCTTTGGCACCGAAGGAAAACTCCGAATTCTAGCCGATCTCTTATCACAACATTACCCTGAACGGACTCTGATTTTTACAGATGACAACGCCACCGTCTATCGCATCTCTCAAGAGTTTCTGATTCCTGCAATTACGCATCAAACTCCAGTTAAAGAACGGCACGATGTTCTGACTCGATTTAAGCAAGGGGACTATAAAACGTTGGTTGCTTCACGAGTTTTAAATGAAGGCGTTGATGTCCCGGAGGCGAGTGTCGCGATCGTGCTGTCGGGTACAGGTTCTACTCGCGAATATATTCAGCGATTAGGGCGAATTCTACGCAAAGGCAAAGATCCCACCAAGTTAGCGTTGCTTTACGAAGTCGTGGCAGAAGACACTAGCGAAGAAGGTGTTTCTCGTCGTCGCAAAGGGGAGAAATCTCCTACAAAATCACCGCAACATCAACTAGAGTTAGTGCCGCCCCCTTCGGTTTATGCTGTTCCTAAGAAATCAATTCCTCGTGCCGCCGAACCCGAAGCAGACTGGTAACTCCTCATGACTCAAGATTCCTCAGACCTGATCACTCAACTCAAAGCAGCCTGCGACAATCTACTGTGGATCACTGAGTCAGAGCATCCATTTGAGGCGTTTTGCTGGCAAGACCAAACAGCTTCTGACTTGACCGATGAGCAGCTATTAGAATTGACTCATCACTCAATAGATACGATCGTCAAGACTGTTGACCTCGACTCTTTTTTTGAATTTGTTACTCAATCACAAGACTGGTATAGTGACGAAGAAATTGAAACGATGAAAAAATATCAGCAACTTGTCGCCACACTCAAACAGCATCTCACTCACCTCAAAGTCTACCGACTCGGTGAGATTCAGTTAGATATCTACATTATTGGACAAACTCCAAATAGTCACCTCGCTGGAATCACCACAAAAGCTGTCGAAACTTAGCCTACTAATTGACCCGCTCAACGACTTTATCGACTTTTTCCTCAAGTTGCACCTGCGCTGCATCTGGCACATTGGTCAAAAAGTTATAGCCCGTTCTCTCTTCAATCAAATCAACGCTGACTCGATATTTGCGCCAATCCATATCTTTGATGCCTTGCTGATTGGGCATATCGATCGCAATAATCCGCGTATTTGCCGTCACATCACTAGCGCTCAACCCAGTCTTATCCATAACGACAATTACTTTCCAAACCCGATCGGGCACCACAATTTTGACATTGCCCTTCCCAATCGATCGCGTGTTTCCATAGCCACCCGCGATGATGTATAGTTCCTTTCCTTGCTCTACTAAACCACGACTATAGTTCTCTAACTGCGCCCAAGGGCCCTGATTATTATCAGGCGCTTGCGGCACAATGTTTGTCATTAAGAACGTGGCAGAAATATTTTGGGGAGTATTGTCACGATCAGCAGCCGGAGTCATGTGTCCACGATCGTATCCACTGTTGTTATAGTCACTAGACCTAACTTGATACCAGCCCTTTGGCAACGCCGGATCAGGACGAAAATCGTTACGGCGCGGGACATTTCCTAGCCAATCTTTGTTTAACTGCCAGCTTGACCAATTGGGAATTAGCTTACTGTTGTTGTAAGACGTAACATAAGGTCGGTCTGGGCTTTGCAACAGATACTCATCATCTGGATTAGTCTCCTTTACATTCTTAGGAATACCCATCTTGGCATGAAGGTTAGAAGTGACTCCAATCAGCGATGGGTTTGGTTCTGACGTGGGTTGTTGCCGAAACAGCCAAACGCTACCCACTGCGATCAAAATTAAGACCGCGATCGCGATTACCCATTGCCACCGTGATTTCAACATATAACCCGTCTCTCGATCGTAATGCTGCCTTTCATTATGACGTGGCAAAATCAAAGAAGTTACACAGAGTCGTTAAACTACAAGAATGCTACGAGCAAAATTTCTGCTTTCACAGCAATTGAGAGTTCGTCATGCAGCTAACAAGCCTCACCCTTAATCTAAAACCCGCTTTGGAATTGACTGACGAGCAATTTGAGCAAATCTGTCGCGCCAACCGAGACTTGAGATTTGAGCGCACTTCCCAAGGAGAATTAATTGTTATGTCACCGACTGGTGGCGAAACAGGAAACTGGAATTCTGGCTTAACGGGGCAGCTCTGGTTTTGGAATCAGCAAAAGAAACTGGGTAAAAGTTTTGATTCTTCAACCGGGTTCAAACTGCCTAACGGGGCAACTCGACCCTTGCGGTATCTGCGAAGCAGCGCGTCCGATGCCACATGGGTTCAGCAAGACCGATGGGATAGTCTAACTCCTGAGCAGAAAAAGAAATTTATTCCGCTATGTCCTGATTTTGTGATCGAGTTGCGCTCTCCGACTGACGATTTAGAAGACGCACGCGCAAAAATTCGAGAGTATCTAGAAAATGGGGCATCTCTAGGCTGGTTGATTAATCCACAAGATCAACAGGTTGAAATCTATCGTCCAGGTCAACCGATCGAGATTCTCGATCGCCCCAACCCCCTCTCTGAAGAAACCGTCCTCCCTGAATTCATCCTTGATTTACGCGAGATCTGGAACTAATGCTGCCATCTGATCTGTTAATGCATCGGTTTAGCGGTGAAGAGTTGGTTCCGAAGCGGTTAAAGCTCGATCAATCCAATCTGGCGATCGCTCAAGATTTGATCACTCTATTTCAAGAAGCCAAAGGCATCACTAAAGGCGAACTCAACCGCCAACTATTAGAACTTGAAGGCGAAGAAACCGACTATCGCATCAAACGCGGACTTGCCCATCTCCTCAACAGTGGGTTTAGCACCTTTGAAACCATTAGTCCTTTAGAGCCACCGATGCTGAGAGAGCGAATTTTTGCGCTGTCTGCTCAAGTTGCGCCCAGTGTTCAAGCAACACAAATCACGCTCGATCATCTCGCAGATCTTCTCACTCAAGAGTTGGGTCATGAAGTGTTAACTGACCAGATCCGATCGGGACTTTACGCCGATCTTCCCGACAATCAAATCCTAACTGAGTTTGAAGTTCCGACTTCAGAAGCCTTACTACATCGCTATAATCTTTCTCAAGTGCAAGGGGTTTTTTACCGTGCCAGCCATCTGATTCTAAATGCTCATCGCAACGATCCAGGTCAATATAAACTGCTGTTTCGCTACGTCAAACTGTTTCAGTTAATGACCTATATTGAGGGCGATGCCGATCACGGCTTTACGCTAACCGTTGACGGGCCGACGAGTTTGTTTAAGCCATCTACCCGATATGGATTGGCGATCGCCAAACTGCTTCCCGCGCTGCTTCATGTCTCTAAATGGAGCCTAACTGCCGAACTGCAAGTCAACGATAGCTACTCTGGCAAGACTCGCACCGGACGCTTTGCCCTCGAATCAGAATGTGGGTTAGTCAGCCACTATCCCCCTGGCAAAACCTACGACAGTATGTTAGAAGCGGGGTTTGTCGAACGCTGGCAAAAAGCTAAAACTGAGTGGCAACTAGAGCGAGAAGTAGACTTAATTCCGATTCCTGGCAGCGTGATGATTCCCGATTTTCGGCTCGTTCACCCTGACGGACGCACCTTTTTGCTAGAAATCGTCGGCTATTGGCGACCAGAATATCTCAAAAAGAAGTTTTCTCAAGTGCGACAGGCAGGACGCGACGACTTGATTTTGGCAATCTCTGAGCGGCTCAACCTAGAAAAAGCAGGAGTCAACTTTAACGATACATCTGCCAGAATTGTTTGGTTTAAAGATCAACTATTACCCAAAGCCGTCTTAGAAGTTTTGGAATAGTCATGGAGCGATCGCCTAACTTCCCCAGAAAGTCAAGCGATCGCTCCGTTGCTTATCGACTTTCCAGTGATGAAGTGAGACGCTCGATCGCTCCCGTCAAGCGCTCTTGAGACAAAACAACTGGGTCAGCAGCCTCCGCTTCTGAAACGGCTTCTTGATGCTGAAACCGCTTCTTCGCCTTCTCAAACGCCCGAATCAGGAGAAAAATAGAAAACGCAATCACGATGAAGTTGATAATTGCAGCCAGAAAGACCCCATATTTAATCCCATTGAAATTCAAACTTTGCAAATTGTCTACCTTAGCTGCTTGCAGGGCAGGGTTGAGAATTACGGGCGTAATGATGTCTTCTACAAGGGAAGTGACGATTTGATTGAATGCGCTGCCAATAATGACCGCAACCGCTAAATCAATAACGTTTCCCCGCATCAGAAATTTCTGAAAATCTGCTAAGAATCCACTTCTTGCCATAAGAGATAATTCCTTGTATGAATGGAATTAATAGTAATAGGTTCTACCGAACTTGCGCTGTATTGTATTTTCTTATTTAAAGCTAGTTTATTAAGTTTTACGAGCCTTTCAGAATCACAAAGCTTTTTGTGCGATTAAGCTCAACTCAATTGATACAAAAAAGTGGTAGAAATTTCAGAACTTCTACCACTCAAAAAATTAACTAAAGTTAGAGACCTAGAGCTTACTCAACCGCTTGCGGAAGAGGAAGTAGCTCTCGCTTCTCTCCTTGCAGAACTTTTACCTGTCCGGTCTCATCCACATCCATGATTGCGACATCGCCGTCTTTGATGCGGGCCGTGAGAATCTCCTCAGCGAGAGAGTCTTCTAGCAAGCGCATAATGGCTCGACGTAAAGGACGCGCTCCATAGCTGGGGTTAAAGCCTTCATCGACCAAACGATCCTTAAATCGTTCAGTGACTTCCAGCGTGATCCCCTGCTCAGTCAGACGCTTGAAGACATCGTTGAGCATGATGTCTGCAATTTGCTTAACTTCTTCTTTGATCAATTGACGGAAGACGATGATTTCGTCTAGACGGTTAAGAAACTCAGGACGGAAGTAGTTCTTCAGTTCTTCGTTGACCAATGAGCGGATTCGGTTGTACTGCGACTCTGCAACGTCTTCGTTGGCAAACTCAAAGCCCAAACCGCCGCCACCCTTCTCAATCACCTTAGAACCAATGTTCGAGGTCATGATCAGCAACGTGTTCTTAAAGTCAACAGTGCGACCCTTAGCATCTGTTAGACGACCATCTTCAAGAATTTGCAGCAGCATGTTAAACACATCTGGGTGCGCCTTCTCAATTTCATCAAACAGCACGACAGTGTAGGGTTTACGACGAACGGCTTCGGTCAACTGCCCCCCTTCGTTGTAGCCCACATAGCCAGGAGGCGAACCAATCAGCTTAGAAACAGTGTGCCGCTCCATAAACTCGGACATGTCGAGCCGAATCATGGAATCTTCGGAGCCGAAGAAGTAGGCAGCCAGCGCTTTCGTTAACTCAGTCTTACCCACCCCAGTTGGCCCGGAGAAGATAAAGCTCGCGATCGGACGATTAGGATTTTTCAAGCCCACTCGCGCCCGACGAATCGCACGAGACACTGCTTTCACCGCTTCATCTTGACCAATCAGCCGCGTGTGCAGCGTGTCTTCCATGTGCAGCAGCTTTTCAGACTCAGATTCGGTAAGTTTATTCACCGGAACGCCTGTCCACGAAGCCACAATGTGAGCGATATCTTCCTCGTCCACAATGGGAGACACATCATCACCCGACGCATCTGTTGTTTTTTTGGTTTGAGCGATCGAACGAATCTCAGTTTTGATTTCCGTTTCGCGATCGCGCAATTCGCCTGCACGGTCAAAGTTTTGTGACCGCACCGCGTCGTCTTTATCTTTGAGGACTTGGCGCAATTCCCGATCCAGTTCCTTGGCAGCAGGTGGTAACTGAGAGTTAATTAACCGGACGCGGGAACCTGCTTCGTCAACTAAGTCGATCGCTTTGTCGGGTAGGAAGCGATCGGAGATGTAGCGGTCTGAGAGCTTGGCAGCCGCCTCAAGGGCAGCATCCGAGATCTTCAGTTTGTGGTGCTGCTCGTAGCGTTCGCGCAGACCTCGCAGAATCTCGATCGTTTCGTCAACAGAGGGTTCGCCCACCATGACGGGCTGAAAGCGGCGCTCTAGGGCAGCGTCTCGCTCAATATGCTTACGATATTCATCGAGCGTGGTGGCACCGATGCACTGCAACTCGCCTCGTGCCAAAGCTGGCTTGAGGATATTGGCAGCGTCGATCGCGCCTTCAGCAGCCCCTGCCCCAATTAAGGTATGAACTTCGTCGATCACCAGAATGACGTTTCCAGCAGACCGAATCTCGTCCATGATCTTCTTGAGGCGCTCTTCAAATTCGCCCCGATATTTGGTGCCTGCAACCAGTAGACCAATGTCTAAGGTCATGACGCGCTTGTCTTCCAAAATGTCTGGAATGTCGTCATTGGCAATGCGCTGGGCAAGCCCTTCTGCGATCGCAGTTTTACCCACACCCGGCTCACCGATCAGAACAGGGTTGTTCTTAGTGCGGCGACCCAAGATCTGGATCACTCGTTCAATTTCTTTTTGACGACCGACTACGGGGTCGAGCTTTCCGTCGGCTGCCATCTGAGTCAGGTTTGCACCAAACTCGTCTAGCGTCGGAGTCTTGGTTCGCCCTTGACCGCCGCCCGGAGAAACCTCGGCGGTTTCACCCAACATGCGAATCACTTGAGTGCGAACCTTGGAGAGATCGACACCCAGGTTTTCAAGCACCCTAGCAGCGACTCCTTCACCTTCTCGAATCAGACCCAAGAGCAGGTGCTCAGTGCCAATGTAGTTGTGACCTAACTGACGAGCCTCTTCAAGAGACAGTTCTAGAACTCGCTTCGCCCGTGGGGTAAAGGGAATTTCCACGGCAACAAAGCCAGAACCTCGACCAATGATTTTCTCGACCTCAATCCGAGCGTCTTTGAGATTAACGCCCATAGATTTCAGTACTTTGGCGGCGACGCCGGTCCCTTCTCCAATCAGACCCAAGAGGATCTGCTCTGTACCTACGAAGTTATGACCCAAGCGGCGAGCTTCCTCTTGGGCTAGCATGATCACCTTAATGGCTTTTTCTGTGAAGCGTTCAAACATGGCGTATTTCCACTCACCTGCTGCGTTGCCGGTACCGATGATTCTAACATAGCGGAATTGTCTCGCCACTGGGTTTACGCCGCAGGGAAGAGTCGCGATTACCGAACCCAATCGTTCGGGATCGCTAGATGCCTGAAATTTATTGCCAAGGGCAGATTGTCACCGAACCCTTAAGCGTCTGTCAACAAAAATTCTTCTGTCGTAAACGTATCAGGGGTAACAATTAAAGTCCAATTATTTTCATGAAGGCGATCGCAGATTTGCGTCTGCCAACTCGTCAAAAGGTTAGGAAAATTGGGGTGTTGCAGTCCGCCACGCCAAAGAATGCTGGCATCCTCTCCGGTGTCGGGGTAGTAGCGCTTTCGTCGCCCTGCCTCGCGAAAATCAAACTTTTGGTATAGATTAAGCGCGGATTGATTAGAAATTCTTACCTCTAGGGTAGCTCTTTCTAACCCTCGTTGGCGAGCAGATTGCAGCAGGGCAAGCAAGATCGCCTGCCCAAACCCTAGACGCTGATAGTTAGGGTGAACGGCGACGATCGTAAGATGAGCTTCGTCTAAGATCGCCCAAAGGCACCCCAACCCCAGCACACACGAGGAGCCATGAGCTACTAAAATTAGCAGGTCACTATTAGGGCTTTCCAGTTCTCTCTGATAGCCTTCTAACGTCCATAGACCCCCAAAACATAGCTGATCAAGGGCTAAAACAGCCGGAAGAAACTCTGAAGTTAAACGCCTAAGTTCTAGGGAAGTCACACAAGCGGGTTGAATTCGGGTCAGAATACACAGCCCCCAATTGTACACTGGTAATAACAAAGATGGCTTTAACCTGTTCGCGATCGAGGACGAAGACAACGAAATGACATTGACTCAACCTGTGGAAGTGCAATCCGGTCGGCAATATTTACCTAACTCAATGGCTTCTGGGGATCGATCGCCCAATCAATTCCTGTTGCCCCTGACTGCCCAAGTCAACCGCGACGACTGCTTAGAGATTGGCGGCTGTGATATCTCTGAACTGACACAAAAATTTGGTTCTCCTCTTTATGTCTTAGACGAAGTGACATTGAGAACCGCTTGTCGTCAATACCGCGATGCGTTTAAGCGCTACTACCCCGGAGAATCACAAGTTCTCTACGCCTCGAAAGCCTGGAATTGTTTGGCAGTCTGCGCGATCGTTGGTAGCGAAGGCTTAGGAATCGACATTGTTTCAGGGGGCGAACTCTATACCGCTCTGAAAGCAGGTCTTGACCCTAACAAGCTTTATCTGCACGGCAATAATAAGTCATTAGATGAATTGAGATTAGCGATCGAGTCAGGTTGCACGATCGTGGTTGACAACTGGCTAGAACTGAAGACGTTGGCAACTTTGACTTGCGATCGTCAAACGCCGGTGCGGATCATGCTACGCCTAACGCCTGGTATTGAGTGTCACACTCACGAATACATCCGCACCGGGCACCTGGATAGTAAGTTCGGCTTCGATCCCAATCAGGTTGACGAACTGTTTGAATTTGTGAGTCAACAATCTTCGCTGGCATTTGTAGGATTACACGCGCACATCGGGTCTCAAATCTTTGAACTGCAACCGCACCAAGACTTAGGAACTGTGATGGTGCAGTGGTTGAGCAAAGCGGCACAATATGGTTTGACGATTCAAGAACTCAACATCGGCGGCGGTTTAGGCATTCGGTATAGCGAATCGGATGATCCTCCCAGCATTGATGAATGGGTAAAAGTAGTGTGTGAGTCTGTAGCTGCTGCCTGCCAAGAGCAAAACATTCCGATGCCGAAATTATTATCGGAACCGGGACGATCGCTAATCGGCTCTGCTTGCGTCACGGCCTACACCATAGGTGGGGAAAAAACCGTTCCTGGAATTCGCACTTATATTAGTGTCGATGGTGGAATGTCAGATAATCCACGCCCGATCACCTATCAATCGCTTTATCGTGCAGTCGTCGCAAATCGGATGTCTGCCCCGATCGCCACTCAAGTTACGATCGCTGGAAAACACTGCGAATCGGGCGATATTCTAATTAAAGACGCGCAACTGCCAGAAACCCGATCGGGAGACATTCTCGTAGTCATGGCAACCGGAGCCTACAATTACAGCATGTCCTCCAATTACAATCGGCTGCCTCGCCCTGCGGCTGTTTTGGTAAATGCAGAAGAGGCAAACGTCATCTTGCAGCGCGAAACCTACGAAGATCTGATCCGCCACGATCGCCTCCCAGAAAGATTGAAAGAAGGGTAAAGCGGGAAGGGTAAAGGGTGAAGTAGTTTTGAAGATTGAATAAAATCCAGCTTGAAACACTCCTGTGGCGCTTTCACCCTCTACACTTGACCCTTTATCCTTATTAACAAACCCCGACTGGATACAGTCCTTGTTGATTTTCATCCTCGACAATCTCAGGTTTCTGATTGATATTGGGTTAGTGTTAGCGCTGACCTATGTGATGTTGGTGATCATCGGTGAGCGCCGCACTCTATGGATGGTCAGAGGCTTTATTGTGCTCATGCTGGCAGCAGCGGTGAGCCAAAGATTAGAACTGAAACTTCTGAGCTTTGTACTCAATAACTTGGTCATTGGCGCGGCTGTGGCAATGGCGTTTATTCTGCAATCAGAGTTTCGTCGTTTTTTAGAGCAGCTAGGACGAGGTGAAATCTTCCAGCTATTTCAGCCGTCGCGAAGAAACTTGCCGCGATCGGACAGCGTAATTGACGAGATAGTCGATGCTGTTAAAGAACTGTCGCAAAACCGGATAGGAGCACTGTTGATTTTAGAGACTTCTATTCCGATCGACGAGCGCGATTTCTCAGTTCCAGGGGTTAAGCTCAATGCTGAAGTTTCTAAAGAACTCCTTCAAACTATCTTTCAAACGACAACTTTACTTCACGATGGGGCAGTCTTGATCAGAGGCTCCCGAATCATTGCGGCAGGTGTAATTTTACCGCTCTCAGAGCGGACAGCCTCTCGGCAGTTAGGAACTCGGCATCGTGCCGCGATGGGTATCACCGAAAGGGTTGAAAACTGTATCTGTGTCGTCGTTTCTGAAGAAACAGGGTCGATTTCTCTAGCCGAAAGAGGCGCACTCAACCGTCCCCTAACCAGCAGTAAACTAAAAGAACTTCTAGAAGCGCGGTTTTCTGAATCGGGCGATCGTGAACCCGTCGCCCCCGATTTGCGGAGTTTGGCCCGTCAGATTTCTGGTAAAGCACTGTCTCTATTCTCACGCTTATTTCGACAGAAAAAGATGGGTGATTCTGAAAGCAGCCTGAGACCCAACCCCAAATCAAAAGATCCAAAAAATCAGAGTGACTAGCTCAGATTCTTGTACTATGACATCTTTGCAAGAGATTTATTTTAGTTGTGGTTCAGAGTCGTTAGTCTAGAGTGCAACCCTGTGCGATCGCTCTATCAAATTTCTTCCGGTAAATCTTCACTCATTTGACTTTCTATCACTCAAGCATCGGCTCCTCACGAAAAACAATGACTGCCAAGCACACCGTCTTACAATTACCGACTGATCTAAAGCGAGACCAGCTACCCAAACACGTTGCTGTAATTATGGACGGCAATGGACGTTGGGCAAAACGTCAAGGGCTACCTCGAATTATGGGACATCGGCGAGGGGTCGATACACTGAAAGAGTTGCTGCGGTGCTGTCGAGATTGGGGGGTGCAAGCGCTAACTGCCTATGCGTTTTCGACCGAAAACTGGGGGAGACCGCTTGAGGAGGTTGAGTTTTTGATGACGCTTTTTGAGCGGGTGCTGCGCCAAGAACTGCGGGAAATGATGCAGGAGAATGTTTGCATTAAGTTTGTCGGCAATCTCGGCGCTTTACCCAGAAGCCTTCAGGCTGAAATTGAGCGATCGATGCTAGAAACTCAAGACAACCAGGGCATTTGCTTCACGGTTGCCACAAATTATGGCGGACGGCAGGAAATTTTAAGGGCGTGTCGAGCGATCGCGATTCAAGTTCAGCAGGGACTTGTGCAACCCGAAGACATTGATGAAGGTCTGTTTGAGCGTCATCTCTACACCGCAGGCATCCGTGATCCCGATTTATTGATTCGGACAAGTGGTGAAATGCGGTTAAGCAACTTTCTGCTGTGGCAAATGGCTTATAGCGAAATTTATGTAACCGATACGCTGTGGCCCGACTTCGATCGTCAAGAATTTCACCAAGCACTAGCCGCTTATCAGCAACGAGAACGAAGATTTGGAAAAGTCTGATAAATTTTGAATGACGAATGTGGCATCACTTATCCAAATTTCAGACTTGACACGCAAACTTAAATTAACGTGAGTCTCCGAGGCACCTTCAAAGTGCTCCGATGCTAGTTCGCTATCCTGATACTACAGCCTATCTAGCAAACGTTAATTATAGTATCCAGTACAATCTCACCTTGCCTCTCAAAAATACAATCCAGCAACTGCAAACCGTTGCACTGGTTGTCCAAACCCCTCTCAAAGAAAACAAGAGCAAGAATGAAGTCCTGTTTCTGTCTACCCCAGACTCCAGAATCTTCTCTCGCGGCACAGTACGACTTCGCCATACCGACGATCGAGGTCTTTCTCAAACTCGCTACATCCATCTCGTCCAACGCAGAGGGCAGCAAGGACAACCTTTAATTACGCTAAGTATCAAACCGGGCGATCGTCGCTCAGTTGAGGTAGATTTCCTCTATCCTCCAGATGCCACACCTCCTCAAATCCTCACGATCAAAAATCTAGGCAACTAACTGTGTCTAAATCTGCCAAAGTCGTTCCCTGGCTCTACTGGTCGATCGTTCCTATCCACCGCGCCTTCATGCACCTTTATTTTGGAAGAATCACAATTATCGGTTGCGAGAATCTCCCAAAAACAGGTCCAGCCGTTTTCGCATCCAAGCACTTCAGCCGTTGGGATTCGTTGGTACTTGCTTTGCTAAGTACAGAATCCCTCAGATATATGTCCAGGTCTGATCAAATGACAGGCATTCAGGGCTGGATCGTTGGACGCTTAGGAGGCTTTTCAGTTGACCCGGTTCATCCCACTGTTTCTAGTATGCGGACTGCGATCGAAGTGCTTCACAGTGGCAAAAAGCTGGTTGTTTTTCCCGAAGGCGGCATCGTCCGCGATCAACCTCTGCGTCCTCTCAAGACGGGACTAGCTCGTTTAGTGCTACAAGCTGAGGCGATCTCAACCCAACCGCTTTCGGTGTCCGTCGTCCCAATTTCTCTCTACTACAGTCCTACTGCTGCTCCAAGAGCTAGAGTCTTCGTCCTCATCAGTCCGCCTATTCGAACCGACCAGTATCGTCAGTCAAATAACAAGCAAACCGCTCAGGCTTTGACCGAGGCATTGCAGAAGTCAATATTAATTGGTTTAGAGAGAGTAAAAGGAATGAGTAAGGGGGCAACAGAAGACAAACCGCTTTAATCTTTCAAGCTTGTGTGGAAGATTGAACCAAGTCTAGTAAAGTGCCCTTCTCCAAAGGCTTCCAAGGCTATTTCAAGAAAATTTCCCCTTTTTGCTTGACACGGTTCGCCTTGCCAAGTTATATTAGTCAAGCGGGTGAGAGGAACGGACGCGAAAGCGAAGGTTC
>NZ_PVWG01000018.1:0-82971 GCF_003003695.1 Phormidesmis priestleyi ULC007 | reverse complement strand
GACTCAAAAGGTTTACATGACTTTCAAAGGTAGTCTCAGCTTTCCTTTTGCGCTTCTATCTTCCGTCCAACTCACGTGATTCTGATGTGGCATTTGTTCGATCGGCACAAGCCATTCACAACAGCGATCGTCTTAACGTTCTCAACCATAGTTTCTTTGCGATCGGATGTGCTCAAGCAGGGTTAGACATTCTCAAAACAACCGCTCAAACAAAATCTTATTTGACGATCGCGCCCGCTTTAGAATCGCTGACTCAAGAATTGAGCGACTGTCGCAGCAAAATTTACGTGGCTCAACAGCAAAGAGAATCTTTTGAGGAAAAATTGCGTTTGAGGGGTTGGGCGGTCAATATTGCCAACCGATGCGCTCAGGCTGCTGTGACCGTTTCCAGTGGTGCCGCCAATTCTAAATATCACCCTGCCCAACGAGTTTATCGTGAGGCACTAGTTTTCACCGTTTCGGGACAAACCACCGCAGTGATGATGGCAACCCTCGATCGATTAACCAGAAAAGAAGACTTCTCACCGTCCTAATGGATTTTCGTTTTGCGCGACTGAAGCGATCGTTTTCTCAATTCTCTTCAACCGAGTTTCTAATCGTTTGGCACTTCCAACCCAGTAGAGAATGATCTTCTTGGATGAGTTACTAACTGCCTCAAAATGTCGGTTAGCCCTTTCGTTCGCTGCTAGTGCCTGCTGTAAGTCTGCGGGAATGGTCAAAGCTTCGATCGCATCCAATGACTCCCAGGAGCCATTCTGTTTCGCAGCTTCTATTTTTTTCAGCCCCGCCTCAGTCATCAAACCTTGCTCAATCAGTTCTTTGATGGACTGCTTGTTTAATTTTGACCACACGCTCTTAGGTTTTCGGGGCGTGAATATCTGCTGATAGCGTTCCTCATCCAACGATTTGACTTTGCTGTCGATCCAGCCAAAGCATAAAGCTTCTTTGACCGCTTCATTATACCGAACGCTAGGCCTAGCGCTTTTCACTTTGTAGTAAATAAGGTAAATGCCGAGAGCAGTGTCATGATTTTTCTCTAGCCAGCCTCGCCATGTGTTGCGATCGACCGCGTAAATGGTTTCCAACTGATGCTCAAATTTCTGCATGACTCGATCGCAGATGAGATTTTCAAAAGAAAAGGCAGGAGGAGTTTTAACCTTCTGCCTTTTGCTTTCTATTTAGCGAGCGTCCGACGCTTCGAGATCATGCGGTAAGCCTCGATAATATCGCCAATTTGCCAGGCGCTGAAGTTATCTAAGCCAATACCGCACTCATAGCCAGCATTGACTTCCCGTGCGTCTTCTTTCATCCGCTTCAGAGAGTCAAGGTTGCCCTCGTGAACCAGGTTGTTACCCCGACGGATGCGAATCTTACAGTTACGGACGATCTTGCCAGATAGCACATAGCAACCCGCAACCGCACCGCGTCCTACTGGGAAGACCGCCCGAACCTCAACCTGACCGAGGGGTTCTTCGATCATTTCGGGATCTAACAGACCCTCCATCGCGCCCTGCACATCATCCAACAGTTTGTAGATAATGTTGTAGTCGCGCACATCGACCCCGGCTCGATCGGCAGCTTGTCGCGCCCCTGGAGCCAACGTCGTGTTAAAGCCAATGACCACAGCGTCACTCGCCGCCGCTAAGTCAACGTCTGTTTCAGAGATTTCACCCGGAGCCGCAAACAGCACTCGTACCTGCACCTCCTTTTGAGGCAGTTGACGCAAGGAACCAAGAATGGCTTCGAGCGAACCCTGAACGTCTGCTTTTAGAACCAGATTTAACTCTTTGAGGTCGCCTTCTTGCGCTTTAGCAGAGAGCGTATTCAGGCTGACTCGACGAGAAGACACAGCAGCCAGCAGTCGAGATTGACGCTGATCGTCGGCTCTTGCATCAGAAACGGCACGAGCTTCGCGCTCATCCTGGAAGACTTCAAATTCATCTCCAGCAGAAGGAACATCACTCAAGCCTAAGACTTCTACCGCAAACGAAGGCGATGCGACTTGAACGCGCTTACCGCGATCGTCCACCATTGCTCGCACCTTACCCAGCGACGATCCCGCGACTAAGATGTCGCCAACATGCAGCGTTCCGTTCTGAATCAGCAGCGTCGCAACCGGGCCCTTAGCCTTGTCGAGATGGGCTTCAATCACCGTCCCTCTAGCGGAGCGATCGGGGTTTGCAGACAGATCTTCAACTTCTGCTACTAAGAGAATCATCTCTAGAAGGGTATCCAGGTTGTCTCCATTGATGGCGCTGACGGGCACCATAATCGTGTCGCCGCCCCACTCTTCAGGAACCAGAGCATACTCGGTGAGTTCTTGCTTGACGCGATCGGGCTGTGCCCCTTCTTTGTCTACTTTGTTAATTGCCACGACGATCGGCACACCTGCTGCCTTCGCATGGCTGATTGCCTCAATGGTCTGCGGCTGTACGCCATCATCGGCTGCCACAACCAGAATGGCAATGTCAGTCACCCGTGCGCCTCGTGCCCGCATCGCGGTAAAGGCTTCGTGACCCGGCGTGTCTAAGAAGACCACCTGCTGTTCTTGCCCGTTGTGCTCTACGTCAACGTGGTAAGCCCCAATATGCTGGGTGATCCCACCCGCTTCTCCCTGAGCGACTTTTGTCTTGCGAATCGAGTCGAGTAGAGTGGTCTTACCGTGGTCAACGTGACCCATAATGGTGACCACTGGAGGACGACGAATCAGGTACTCCAAATCCTCAGCGCCGACCATTTCAGTCACTTTACGGGCGGCTTCCTGTTTCTCACCCGCTTCGACCTCAACGTTATATTCTTCGGCAACCATGGTTGCAGTGCCGATATCCAGAGTTTGGGTGATGGTCGCTGCGATTCCCTTCATGAACAGCTTGGTGATCAAATCAGTCGCAGGAACGGCTAACCTTTGAGCCAGATCTTGCACCGTTAAACCACCTGTCAGCGTAATGGTTTCTGGACGCTCGACCTTAACTTCTTGATCGCGACGATCGCGACGATCGCGAGTGCCGCCAGACTTTTTACGCTGCGGAGCGGCGGGCGTTGGAGCCGCAGCCACCCTGATTTGACCCGGCAAACCTTTGGGCTTGGCAGGACGCGCTAAGGAAATGCTCATTTGAGCAGCATCCACAATTCCGCCACCTGACAGGTTGTCGAGATCGTCGTCGTCATCTTCGTCGATCTTGGGCTGAACACGTCGCTTGCCTTTCGCTGCGAGCTTCGCCTTGTCAGAGGGAAACTCCTGTACTTCCTCTTCCTCGTCATCCCATCCTTTAGCTCGTTTGGGCTTCGGCGGGGTCGGTTTGTTGAGTTGCAGATCGAGCGGGCCAGGAGCAACGGGCGCGTCAGCCGTAGGTCTGGTTGGGCGGTTAACACGCAGAACTAGACCTGCGGTTGCAGCACCATCGCCCTGAACAGCAAAGTCTTGAGGTGATTGAACAGGCTTAGGACGACGCAATTCGACGATCGTCTGTGGGCGAGGAGTGGAGCGATCTTCACCAGGTCTGCCACCTGGAACAGGACGACGAACCCCTTCACCCGGAGAGCCGCCTTGAGGTCTACTACCTTCTCGCTGAGGCGCTGCCCCAAGTTCTCGACGAGGCGCTTCTGTTGCGCTAGGTGCTGGCTGGGCGGCTTTGTCGCGCTTTAGAACGGGCTTAGTAGCCGTTGAAGGGCGAGAAGAGGTTGCCGCAGGTCTTGCCGGAGGCTGAGACAAGGGCTTTTCTTCTACAAGCTCAATAGCGATCGAAACGCTAGGCTTCTGAGTTGCCGCTGGAGGTTCGGGCTGAGGCGCTTCCACAGGAGCAGGCGAAATGTCTGCCGCCGGGTCAGCAAAAGACTCAGTGGGTGCGATCGGCGCATCAGAGGTTTCTGGCTTTAATTCTTCTGATTCTAGGTGTGTTGGACGATTTGATTCAGCAGGGTTCGCGGGAGCTTGATGAGTCTGGGTCGCGGTCGGCTGAGGTGTAGGAGGAGCTTTGAGTTCGGGCTGTGGCTCAGACGCAGAGCGCGTGATCGGTCTGCGAATTTCTAAAATTTGCTGTTTCTTCTGAATATTCAAGGGCGTTTTCTTTCTAATCTCAGCAGGTTGTGAATTAGCCGATTGACGAGTTGGATTCGACTTTGTAGAAGGTGGGTGACTAGCCGTGTATTTTGCCGCCGCAGCCCGAATCCTTTCGGCTTCGTCTTCTGTAATGGTGCTGCTGTGGCTCTTGACTGAAATATTAAGTTGTTCGCAGATCGCTAAGAGATCTCTGTTGTCTAGATTCAATTCTCGTGATAGCTCGTAAATTCTGACTTTGGCGTTGTTCATCCACTCTTCCTCATTCGATCCAGGTTGTCACATAGTTGCCTTCTGTTTTGACTAAAACTACATTCGATCTGGGTTGACTCTGTTATGCTCTGGCGGGCTTTCAAAGATCTGACGGTGGTCAAAACTCTGAAATCTTGAGAGCATTTTTGGTTAAACAGTCTATACAGACTGATTGATCCACAATGTAAACAGCTTTTACGTTTTTTTCGCAAAAGCTTATTGAAATTTTCAGTAGGCTAGTCTTTCTGAAAAGCTACTTCAGAGATCGCCCACCCTATGCTCTATTGTTGCACTGACTCACACCTGTCTGCACTACAGTCCGATCGAACTCCAGAACTTGGATGCCTAAACGCTGGATCTAGGCATCGCAATTCTAAGATGGAATTTTGGAAGTGGAGCAGATCGTTTAAGGGCAAGCTTTAGTACCTCAACGTGAGTCAACTAGGTTTTTAGGAAAGATTTACTTGACTTGAGACTTAATCTCTCAAACAAGTGGGTCTGGGATAGTCAAGACAACTTCAATTTTAGCGAACCCGACTCCTGATGACTGCATGGAGTCTGATGTATTGCTTAATTTTCTGCTTTTCCTTGCCTTCCATTTGTTCGCTTCTTGATCACAAGCGCTGGAGTTGGCTATCAATCCCTATGACGTTGCTTCCATGATATCGCAATTTTAGGCAGTAGGTGGGTCGTGTGGCATATCTAAACCCTAGTGCTGAGTCTTGGATAGGCTCGTTGTCTCAGCTAAGAGGCGCTGCGACAGGGTTTCATAAACCTGCTTAGAAACTGGCGCTTTAAGGACGCGGCTCAACCGATCCTTTTTCTGAGCTGCTTTTAGACACTGCGATCGTGGACAAAGATAGGCAGAACGCCCCATGCCTTGGTCAAGAGCGATCGTGTTAGACGAATGACTTCTAACCACTCGCCAAAACTCTTGTTTAGGGGCAGTTCGACGACAACTGATGCAGCGACGATAATTAGGTTCCATAAGCAAAAACAACGGGGCGCATTATTGGAGTACGCCCCCTGAATGATCAGATCTCGTCCTCTTGCTCGTCTTCTGGTTCTTCTGGCTGAGGCTCGGCTGCGCTCACAGGCTGCTCAGTCTCTTCCTCATATTCTTCTTCGTCATCGTACTCCTCATAATATTCCGCTTCAGCCTGCTCTTGGGCGAGGCGACGAGACTCTTCTAAAGCGGCGATCCTCTCGTTCTCGGCTTCGTAATCGTATTTCTTGATGTCTTTGATATCGATTTTCCAGCCTGTTAATCGAGCGGCAAGACGCACGTTTTGCCCTTCTTTGCCGATCGCTAAACTCAGTTGATCTTCGGCAACCAGAATATGCGCCTGACGACCATCAGGATCGACCAGGCGCACTTCGTCTACACGGGCGGGGCTAAGAGCATTGGCAATATAAGTTGAGGGATCAGGCGACCAGCGAATCACGTCAATTTTTTCGCCGCGCAGCTCGTTTACGACTGCCTGAATTCGAGAGCCACGTGCCCCAATGCAAGCGCCAACGGGATCGACATCACGTTCTAAGGTATCAACGGCGATTTTAGTGCGGGGCCCCACATAGCGAGAAGGCGGATTTGCCTCTCGCGCCACTGCCACAATGCGGACGATATCATCTTGAATTTCAGGAACTTCGTTCTCAAATAGATAGACGACTAGACCTGCATCGGCTCTAGAAACTAGAAGCTGTGGGCCTCGATGAGAGCCTTCGCTCACTTTCTTTAAGTAAATTCTAAACGTGGCATTTGCCCGATAGTTATCGTTGGGCAACTGATCGCGCTTTAGCAATTCTGCTTCGACTTCTGGCTGACCAAATCCGCTCGTCACTGCCATAATCACAGACTGGCGCTCAAATCGCAGCACTCTGGCTTGCAGAATGGTGCCTTCTAACTCCTGAAATTCTTCTTGAACGAGTTTGCGCTGTTGGTCGCGCAGTTTTTGCGCTAAAACCTGCTTGGTTTGAATCGCTGCCATCCGTCCAAAGTCGCCTTGTTCAGGGGTGACATCCAGCACCACCGTATCGCCCGTTTGGGCTTCAGCCGCGACTTCTTGCACTTCTTTGAGGGCAATCTGGTGATCGGGGTTGTTGACATCTTCGACGATCGTTTTGGTCGCCAACACGCGAAAGCCTTCTTCGTCGATGTCTAACTCAACTTCAAAGTTATCGAAATATTCTTCTTCAAAGTTAGGGCTGTCCATGCGTTGGGTGCGCCGAAACCGCTCGTATCCCTTCATTAGGGCCTCGCGTAGAGCGGCTTGAACCGACAGCTTGGGCAGGTTGCGATCGCGGCTGATGCTATCGATCATGTCTTTGAGTCCGGGTAAGGCGACCATTGACATATGAAAATCTCCGTGAATATTAGATTGTTAGAAAGGGGGTGGGGTCATTCGGTGAGTTTGTTCTGTAGAAATGACCAGTAGAGAATTATTCTTCACCTTCGACTAGCTGAACCTGAGCGACTAAATCGCGAGGAATGGTAATCGGTCGCCCTTTTTGGTTGAGATAGACGGCTTTTTCATCTCGACGAACTAAATCCCCCGTCCATTCGGTGTGACCTTTATAAGGCTCAGAGGTGCTGACGGTTGCCGGAAACCCTCGAAACGAGATGAACTCGCGATCGGTCGTGAGCAACCGTGAAACGCCAGGACTTGACACCTCCAAAACATAGTTGTCTGGGAAGAAGTCAGTGCTGTCGAGGACTGGCTCTAGAGCACGGCTCATGCGTTCACAATCTTCTAGCCCAGTGTCGTTTTGCAGGTTTCGCACGTCTACTCGCAACACTGGAGGGTTTTGGTGAGTATGAAACACGGCTGCAACCACTTCCAAGCCAATAGAGTCTGCTACGGGGGCAGCCAGATCGAGGATTTGGGGAATCAGAGGATGCACCATTTGACCACTACTCCAAATAAAAAAGTGGGTCATATGCCCACTTCTCATGAAACGACTGATTCCATGAAACTCGGTGACGAACAGCGAACTGTCCTTCCTGGTTTCTAGTCTAGCGGATTAATTTCAGAGTGATGGCTTTTTTGATTTTGATAAGGGTAGGTTGGGAATGACGGTGGATGGCTTCGACCTAAAACGTGAACGTCGTCCGAATCACAGGTACCGTAATGGTTCGGTTGCCGCTGAATCCTTCAGGATTGAAGATCACAAACACCCCAGGGGTGACACTGATATTGTCGTTGACCTTGTATTTGAAATACGCTTCTAGGTGATAGGGTCGGGTGTCTTCAGGCTTAGGTGACGCTGCGCCTGAGACTCGATCGCGAGCGGGTGGCTGACCAAACAAAAGTCCGAAGGTGCTGCCGGGGGTCAAAACATCTTTGATATGAATCCCGCCCATGTAGCTGAGAATATTGGTCGAAGCGTCTGGGCCGGTCACTGCATTGACGAAGCTGTAAAAGCCGAACCCAGTCAAGGTGACTTTAGGTGTAATCCTCCAAGCGGCAGTCGCGCCTACCGAATCGAGACTCACCGGAGTCGTTGCCCCAACATTCGGAATCGCTCCCACTGCCACCGCCGATTCTCCTAAACCGAGAATGTTGATTTGGTGATAGCTGTGGGCGTAGTTTAGTGCGAAGTCGATCGCCGGACTGGGCTTGATCGTCAGTTGTGCCGCCGCTACATAGCTGCCGCCAAACAAACCTGCACCCAGCGGAGTCCCGCCTGCCAAACCTCCATTGGCCGGAAGACTTGCATTCACGCTGCCATACAGCGCTCGGAAATCTAGCGCATCGGAAATATTCCAAATGAATCCTGCCGCAGAAGCCAACCCGATCCCAGAGGTGCCGCCAGAAATTCGCAGAATGGGATTCATGTTGCCAAATCGTGAGATCGACTCTTGCCCATCTCCATAAAACGGGACAACGGTCGGAAAAGCATCATCAACTTCGGCAGCCGTGCCTGCAAACAAAGTCAGCTTATCGATGCCAGATGGGAAAATATAGAGCAGCTTGTAAAGCCCGATCGAATTGTTATTTCCGGGCGCACCACTCAAATTTGAGGGATTGGTTGCACCAAACTGAGGCTCAAAGGCTAAACGAGCATTGCTGGCAGTGCCAAAGATGTTGTCTGCATAACCTAGCGTTCCTGAGAGGCTGTCTCGACGCGGAGAGCCAAGTGCCGATCCCAAGCCCCCGCCAAAGTTATATGCCTGCAATCCGGTAATCAGTAGATCTTTGCCAGAGAAACTGGTTAAGAGCTTTAGCCGGACACGGTTGTTGAAAACGACGTTGGCATCGTTTCCAGGTGCGCCGCCCGTAGTCGTGCCCGCTGCCAGCGATCGACGATTTCCCAAACCGGGATAGGCTCCATAAGCGGATGCAAGACTAAAGATGACTTCACCACTGAGCTTTGTTGTCGTCGAGAATTGCTGTTTTTCCAGCGTGGTCGTTCTGGCTTCTAAGGTATCAACACGCCCGCGCAAGGTGGCGAGTTCTGCGGCAAATTCTTCTTGCAGTCTTTGCAGAGTTGCCAAGTCTTCTTTCTTGACCAAATCGGCTGTAGCGGCTGCGATTAGTTCGTTAACGCGATCGAGACACGCATTCAACCCTGCCGCAAACTCAAAACGAGTCATTGCCCGGTTGCCGCGAAAGGTCTTGTCGGGATAGCCCACGATGCAGCCATAGCGCTCAACGAGTGATTGCAGCGCTTGAAACGCCCAGTCGGTAGGTCTAACGTCTGACAACTGCGAAACCGAAGTGACTTGAGCCATCGCGGAGGGGTCAGTCGCCTGAGAAGTTTCAAGAGATAATGGGTTCTCAATGGGAGTGGACAGCGTTTGAATCGTCTCAGATGCAATAGCTGGCAACCCGAATCCTAAAGGAATCGATCCTGCTAGTAGACAAACCAGACTAGTTTTTTGAGTCAATAACACTTGCTTTTTATCCATGACAAATCCTCACACGAAAAGTGTTGAAAGTTGGGAGCATTCAGTAGGGAAGTCTAATCGCTTGAAATAACCGACTGTAGAGGAAGTCACTCAAGGCTTCCCCAAATCACCTTTTTCTAAAAAGTAGTTCCGTCAACTGATGTACCGGAACCTTGATTACGGCGATCGCAAATCTACAGGAGTCATTGAGCAGCAGAACGATTAAGACCTTGATTTCTGTTTGATCAAACTATATTTGTCAGGATGCTCTAATTGGAATAGGTGCAAGCTCTAAAATTGTGATGGTTTGAATAGAGCAAAGCTAATGATCTAGACTGGGACTTGCACGATCGATCAAACTAGCTCTATCATTAAAAGCTGTGTCGAATTAGAGCAATCCCATGCCCAAGCTGAAGACCCGTAAATCTGCTGCTAAACGTTTCAGAGCGACTGGAAGTGGCAAACTTATGCGCCGAAACACCCACAGAGCGCACTTATTAGAGCACAAAAGCCCCTCTCGTCGCCGTCGCCTTGCTGGGTTGTCTCTTGTAGACGATCGAGATGCAGACAACGTTCGGGCGATGCTGCCTTACTTGTAAGGACAGATCAGGTCAGGCAGAGGAGGTTGGGACGATTAGCTTCGCAAGAGCCAAAGGCAACGAGATTCTAAATCTCACAGTATTTAAGTAAGGACATCAAACAATGACACGGGTAAAGCGCGGTAATGTCGCTCGTAAGCGCCGCAAAAAGATTCTTAAGCTGGCGAAGGGGTTTCGCGGGTCACACTCGACTATTTTTCGCACCGCAAATCAGCAAGTGATGAAAGCCTTGCGGAATGCTTATCGCGATCGCCGCAAGCGGAAACGTGATTTTCGTCGGCTGTGGATCACTCGCATCAACGCCGCCGCTCGGATGCACGGGTTGAGCTACAGCAAGCTGATCGGCAATCTCAAGAAGGTAGATATTGAGATCAACCGCAAGATGCTCGCTCAGTTGGCAATTCTTGACCCAGATGGCTTTACGAAAGTGCTGGAAATCGCGGCTCAAGCGAAGTAAAAGTGTGGAACTGCTAGCAGTCCCAACGAATAGAAACCTGCAACGGGTTCTTGTTAGAGTGATTGGACTTTACCTTTTAGGGGCGCAACTTACAGTGCCCCTTTGTTCGTGGGCAGCAGATTTAGAGACGATCGTTCAGCGCGGTCAACTGATTGTTGCAGTCAAAGATAATCTGCGTCCTTTAGGCTTCCGTGATGCTAACGGTGCCCTGCAAGGACTGGAAATAGATATTGCCCAGCGATTGGCACAAGAGTTACTGGGAAAATCTGGTTCGGTTGTCTTTAAGCCAGTTAACAATCGAGATCGTCTGGCTGTGGTTCTCAATGGTCAGGTTGATTTGACGATCGCCAGAGTCACCGCGACTTCTTCACGATCGCGAGTGGTCAGTTTCAGCGCCCCCTACTATTTAGATGGAACTGCTCTTGTTACCAGAAATTCAGCAATTCGAGGCATTGCTGATTTGACGAATCAGACGATCGCCGTTCTCAATGACTCCAGCACGATCGCGACTTTGCGATATCGTCTTCCTCAAACTAAGCTGATTGGGGTGAATTCTTACACCGAGGGAAGAGCTTTGCTAGAGTCTGGGAAAGTCGCTGCATTTTCCGCTGACACCAGCATCTTGAGTAGTTGGGTACAAGAGTTTCCGACCGATCGCTTGCTGCCATTGCGCCTCTCAGCCGAGCCGCTTTGCATCGTGTTACCCAAAGGTGTTCAATACGATGAGTTGCGACGACAGATTGATCAAGCGCTCGATCGTTGGAAAGCAGAAGGTTGGCTTCAGCAGAGAGCGATCTATTGGGGGCTTCTGTGAGATACCTTGGAAGAAGAGTCCAGTCGAACGTTTTGCCTTAACCATCCGTATTTAAATTCACAAGTGATAAAACTATGGAGAGTTACCTTCCGATCGCTTACATCTCTGGTTTATTGGGGCTACTTGCCATCGCGGTTGTTACCGTTTTTCGCCAAGTTCTAAAAACTCAGAAGATTGAAAAAGCCCTTTCTCGGCTGCAAGGCAAACTTAGTAAAGAGAAAGGAACGGCTCAAGAATATTACGAGTTAGGCAGCATTCTGCTAGATAAGCGAATTTATGTGCAAGCGATCGCGCAGTTTCAGAAAGCAATTAAAGCAGAAACGCTAGAGGGTTTAGAACTGGCTGCGGTTTATAATGCGCTAGGCTTTACTTACTTTTCTCAAGAGCAATATGATCTAGCGATCCGCAACTATAAAGAAGCATTGAAACTTGCCCCAGATTATGTGACGGCTCTTAACAACCTTGGGCACGCCTATGAACGCAAACAGTTAGCGGCTCCTGCGCTAGAAGCTTATGAGCAAGCGTTAACGATCGAGCCTAATAATCAGACCTCCAAGCGTCGAGCAGAGTCACTACGGAAGCGTCTGGTTCCGTCTGCCTAATCTTCAAGCTCAATAAAACGTGGGTGCCAGGTTTTTTTGAACTCGGCACCCATTCTTTTTTAACTTTCTCTGTTGACCCTACTAACTATTGCGTAGTTAACTTTGAGCAGGTGTTGAACTGCCATCTAAAGGCAGCACGGGCGCGATCGTCGGTGCTAGAGATGGTGCCAGTGTTGGAGTTGTCGGAACTGCTGAGTTTGATGGATTATTTGCAGGAACCGTTGGAGTTGAATTAGGAGTGGGAGAGGGCACTACTGGTGCAGATGTTGGCGCTGGAGTGACCTGAATAGGTGGACTCACAGGTGCAGGAGTCGGCAGGATGGGTGCTGGTTCAGGTGCTTTGATGGCAGTAGTCGGCTCTCTTTGAATTGGAGTTAGACTAGGTGTTACAGGTGCAGATCCTGGACTCACATCAGGTGGTGGTACAGGTGCAGTCCCTGGTCCCACATTATCAGGCAGTGGAGGTGGTACAGGTGCAGTCCCTGGTCCCACATTATCAGGCAGTGGAGGAGTCGGGAGCGGAGTGCCAGGCTGTTCAACTCTAGGAGTTTCTGGGTTAGATGAAGTTGGCTGACCCGAACCCAAGGTGCCTCTGTCAAAGATGTCTGGAGCAACTTTTCCGATCGCAGGCAGATTAGTGGGAAGCGGAGTGGCCGTTTTCTCTTCAGGGAAACCAGAGGGCTGGGGAGACAGCTTGATAAAGTCTAGATTTTTAGCAACCGCTTCTTCGGGAATTTTTTCTTGTTTGCTGAGCGCCTCAGACGTTTCGCCTTGAACTGCCGCAATATCTTTATCTGAACTTGCCTCTGAAGGCTTCTTCTCTAAATTTAACCCGCGAACCATGTTGCTGGTCTGATAGAACGTGGTGAGGTCAAAATCAAATAAGCGCAACCCTCTAGGATCGGCGACTGCCATCTGTCCTGCTTTCAGCTCTACCAGTCGATTGGTCACATTATCTGTCACCGTGATTCCACTGTTGGTGAGCGCACCGACGATCGTGGTGCCCGTCTGATCGTCAACCCGCACAAACAATGCCGATCCGCGAATTCCCGCTGAGACGTTAGGGGTTTTGATCGTAGTTCTGCCTCGCCCTGGCGGAATTAGCAGCAGTGCAGTGCCGTTTGAGAGGTTAAACTGCCGAGTGTTAGGAATGAACCGAAATAATGCTAACTCTCCGACCCGTGCAAAAGAGCCATCGTTAAAGCGCAAATCGGCTTTAGAAGAACGAGCCGTTGAGAGTGCGTCGCCCGTAAGCATTCGTTCATTAACTCGGGCTGGGCGTGCAGGTTTGTTTCTAGGTAGTAAACGAACTTGCCTAAGCAGCGCTTGAATATCAGCAAATTTTAAAGGAGTTTCAGCGCGTACAGGCATTGGAAAGATTGCCGTACTAGCGCTTAAAAGACTTAGGGTGACGACGAGGAACCAATTACGAGACATAGACGCTCCAAGAACAGAGAGGGCATCGAAGCTATCAAGCTCCACTGAGATAACTTAGATGCTGAGGCCCCTGTAACTTAAAGTTTACATGAACTTCAAGCGTCCGCGTTAACCCATTTAGGTGAAAATACAGACTTTTATTCTATCTTTACCAGTACTTTAACTCGAATGTCGAAACCTGTGGGCTTTGCTAGGAAGCTTGAAAAAGTCTCGATCGCAAATCAGACGAGTTTGGGTAATTAGACAAATAGACAAATGAGGGTATAACAGGTGAGACAATGTTCCGCAAAGACTCGGTAGATTAGGTTGATCTGCTCTAGTGTTTTTACGCGGACGATCGCCAGACGGATTTAAGTAAAGTGACGGTTTCTTTTCCTGTGCGTCAATTGTTGTGGAATCAAAAGCGGCTTTGCTATTTGCCGCAACCCTTTCTAGGGCAGCTTGTTTTCTGGATAGTTTTGATGGGAATGAGTCCAGCGTGGTCTTTGTCTTTGCTTACAGCCCGATCATCTGCAAGCTTTAAGCAAGTTCATCCTGAAGTTAAACCACCTGAAATTGAGCGGTTAACTTCTGTAGAACGTCAAGATCAAGCTGAAGCGAAGTTGCCTGAGCAGGTTTTGTCTAATTCAAACCAATCTCTTAAGATAAATAACTCAGACAGCTTACTTTTGGCAGAGGTTGATCGACCGCTCCCTACTCGGTTAAAAAACGAGCGATCGCCACTGACTACCACTCAGACTCGATCGCTTCGCAGCTTTTCGACCCAAATTTCGCAATCTCTCACCCCTGAGAAGTTGAGTCGGCTGAGTCGCCCTCTGCCCGTTGCTCAGTCTGTCTGCTGGAAGTTGCAGTCTGCTCAATCTAGCTGTAAATTTTCATCGGGTAGGTTGACGCTCGATCTAGACAAACCAGCCCTTAGCCAAGTGCCGCTTGATCTGATGGGTGAAGTTCTAACTAATCAAACGCCAACTGCTCCGCAAGACCCAGAATTAGGAGTAATCCTCGCTAAACCCGCTCAAGAAATTGACCCAGAGTTAGGGTTGCCAAGATTGCGAGAGCGCATTTTAGAACCCCTTCCTTTACCTTCGGCAGCGCGGCAACCCTCAGTTTATTTGATCGCCAGAGTCGATTATTTTAGAACGACAAATGTATTTTCAGGCGTTGACCCGGTTAATGATGGGCTGATCCGATCGGGCTTAACCGTTTTTTATGCTCCTGCGATCGGGCGCAACACTTATTTAGTCACTTCGATCGACGGTAATCTAATTCGCTATAGCAATTTAGGCTATCTCAACTACAACGAGCTAAGATTTCGGGCGGGCGTTTTGCAACGGCTTACCCCTCGCACCTTTGGGGAAATTGGCTGGAGTAATCAGCAGCTATTTGCCACAAGAGAAGGATTAAAAAATGCCCTTCGAGGCGATCGCTTTTTGAATGACAATGCGATTCGGTTTGAGTTGAGCCGCCAAGATGCGCTGTCTAAAAAGTTGTCACTGAATACTTTTTATCAATTTCGGATTAGTTTTGCTGAACCTAACGATCGGTCTCGATTGATCAATTCATTTATCACGTCTTTGAGCTATAGCTTGTCGCCCAGCTTTCAGACGGCGATCGATTATCAACTTGCCTGGTCACACTTTACGCAACAACCGCGAGACGATGTTTATCACCAACTGGTTGCGCGCTTAACTTATACCATTACTTCACAAAGTCAATTGAATGTCTTTAGTGGGTTTAGTTTTGGTCATTCTTCTGACTCTCGAATCAACTTTGATGGCTTTATTGTCGGGGTTGGAGTCGTGCTAAATCTTCCATTGTTTTGAAACCAATCATACGTGAATTCGATGAAGCTTTTCGCTACGATTGCCAATCCGGGCTGCCCCCTAAATCCCCCAAAATTGGGGGACTTTGAACCTCAATTCTGGGCTTGAAGTCCCCTAGAATTGGGGGATTTAGGAGGCTGAAGCGCTGAAGAACGAAGCGAAAGAACTTATCGAACTGACGTTAATCACCATAAAAGATCACGATCGTCGCCCTCGATACGCATTATCCTCTAGAGAAGATGAACGTTGCTCTTAGGAGGTACTCCGTATGCCGACTGACTACATTTTGTTTGTTCATGGGGTTAAGACTCGTAAACAAGCAGACTTTAGAGCGTTAGCAGATAGCTTGTTTAATCGCATCAAGTCATCGGTGGGCGATCAGTCGAGAGTGTTAAAACCGATCGTGTTTTTCTGGGGAGACTTAAATCAAGAGGCTCAAGACGAGCTTTTGAATGGATTTAAAGCCTCGCCTAAGTGGTCAGATTTTTGGTTTCAAGACTTTCGCACCCAACAGGTTTTAGGATTTGTGGGCGATGCAGCCCTTTATTTAAGTCGGCACGTTGGCTCTCAGGTCGTTCAGCGATTTGAGCAAGATGTATTAGGGGTGTTGCAAAACACTGCTCCAGGCGATCGCTTGCACCTCGTGACTCATAGCTGGGGAACGGTCATTCTCTTTGACCTCCTGTTTGCGGCTCGATGGGAAGACACCCGACTAGATCCTAAGATTCGGCAAACCGTTCAACAGATTCGGAATACGCTGTTTGGGCTACCTCCTGTTGAAGGAACTGGCATTCCGATCACCAGCATTCACACGATGGGTTCTCCGATCTCTTTGTTTAGCTTGCTAACGATTAGCGGCACTTTGGGCGGTGCCAGCACTCATGATTTGTCTCCTGATCTTAAAAACTTGCTAGAACAGCTTTATAACTTAAAGAAAAAGCCGATTCCTTGGCGAAATTTTGCTCATCCCGGTGATCCGATCGCGTATCCATTAGAAGGAGTCATTCCTCTATTGCTCAATGAATCCAGTCGATATGTTCAGACTCAGGATGTAATCACCGACAAGGGCAATTTCTTGAATCGACCCTTTCAACAACGGCTGATTCCTGTTTTGTGGGGCGGTGAAGCTCACGGCAGCTATTGGAGCAATGAGGTTGTGTCACAGACGATCGCTGAGGTGATTCGAGCCACTTAAAAGCTCTCTAATGGGAATGATGAGGAGCAACATGAATTTGTTAACATAACTTTATACAAAGTTCTTAACCCTCTGCTGATTTACCATGTTGCTCAACTCAAACCAGCGCACCAAGCTTGACGACACAGACGATACGCTGTTTTATGATGCTCCTCGGTTTGTCACTCATGTGGATGAAGGCTTTATTCAGCAGTTGACAGAACTCTATCGATCGCGATTAAAGCCAAACACTCGCATTTTTGACATGATGAGCAGTTGGGTTTCTCACTTGCCAGAAGAAATCGAGTTTGCTCACGTTGAAGGGCACGGGCTAAATGCAGAAGAACTGGCGCGTAACCCTCGGTTTGATCATTACTTTGTGCAAAATCTCAATCAAAATCCCAAGTTGCCCTTAGAGGATCAGTCTTTTGATGTGGTGCTAAATACGGTGTCTGTGCAGTACGTGCAGTATCCAGAAGCAATTTTTACTGAGATTCATCGCATTCTCAAGCCGGGCGGCATTGCCATTATTAGCTTCTCAAATCGGATGTTTTATCAAAAAGCGATCGCTGCTTGGCGTGACGGTTCTGAAGCCAGCCGAGTTGAGCTAGTCAAGCACTATTTCAAAGCGATTCCTGGCTTTACAGAACCCGAAGTCGTGGCTAAACAGTCGCAAACGCCGAGCCTCTTTCAAATGTTTGGGCTGCCCGGCGGCGACCCTTTTTATGCAGTGATTGCCAGCAGAACTTAGATGCTGAACTTAAAACGGTTGGGATTGGTCGATCGCCGCTAAAAGACTAACGGCTCGATCGCACAACGCTTCGTGACACTGCCCGTTACTGACCAAAATGCCGCCCCATTGACTGACATCTTCTTGGTTATAGTGCAGAGGCGACCCGTCAAAGTGAGTAAATTTTCCGCCTGCTTCGGTCAAGATTAGCTCTGGGGCGGCAAAGTCCCAATCTTTAGGGGCAGATTTGCCAGACAGCGAAATGTAAACATCGGCTTGCTGCTCGACGATCGCTGCAATCTTGCCGCCAACACTGCCGACTTGACGCTGATCTTTGCAGGGGAATTGCTGCATGAGTTGGTTAAATCGATCGTCGCGATGGCTGCGACTTGCCACGATCGTTAATTCTTCAGGCTGATTTTTAGTGGAGACTTTGACGGGCTGAGAGTGAAAGGTTTCTGATTCACGAGTTTCAACAAATGCACCGCCGCCCAAGGTCGCATAATAGAGCTTGTCTTTTTCAGGACAGGCAACAATTGCCAAAACAGGACGACCTTGATGAGCCAAGGCGATGTGAACGGCATATTCCCCAGTGCGATTGATGAAGTCTTTGGTGCCGTCTAGGGGGTCAATAATCCAAACCCAGGGGCGATCGAGTCGGTCTGCGATCGGCTGTGATTTAAACGTCTCTTCACTTAAATAGGCGAAATCTTGCACTCCCAAGGCTGCTTGCAGATTATCAAGAATGTATTGATTGGCAGCTAAGTCAGCCGTTGTCACGGGGCTTTCACCCGCTTGCTCAATGCTAAATGAAGTTTGTTGTGCGTCTAAGAGAATTGCAGCAGCGCCCCAACCGATCGATTGGGCGATCGCGAGAATTTCTTGCAGATCACGAGGCAGAGTATCCAAATTAAACATCCTCACTTACGGTCAGAGAAATATTGTTAGACATTAGGCAACAGTGGCAAACTACGAAGATAATCCCTGATCAAGCAACAGTCTCATAGTGGTTAGGTAACTCGACGATACGATCGTCTAAGTAGGACGATGCGAAAATTAAGGCTTGCCGGATGTCTTCATATCGAGTTCTGGAAATTCTTGATGCAGCTCTTCTCGATCAGGATAGGTAGCCAGTAGCTCAATTACTCGACGAACGGTAAGACGAAAATTGCGAATGCAGGGCTGTCCATTCATCCGATTTGAATTGGTAGTTATTCGATCTAATTTCATGAGAGTAACGCTAGTTCCTTACACAAAGTTGTTACCGCATATTGCTTGTTCCCAGTTTTCGTCTATTTGCCACTTCAATGCAATATTAGACTCTACCTAACCAATCGCCTTCACCTACTTCAGTGCTTCGATCGTGACTGTGCCACCTTTAGACTTTCTAAGGCTCCGTGCGCCGAAACGATGAACGGCTCGATGTCCGATACGAACGAAAGGTTGAGCATCAGGTAGTCTCTCAAACAACCTATTCGTAGCAGTCAGAATATCATCAGCGATCGCAAAGGCTTCGGTTTCAATATTGATCGCTACAATTTTGCCGAAGTTGTCTGCTTCGACTTGCGACCCTTGCGGCATCTGCAAAGCAGCGCGCACTTGAGATTCATAAATCTCGTGAGCGCGTTGAGCAAGTTCTTCTTTGCTGTATCGCGGTTGTCGAACTGTCATAAAGTTATTTCTCTTTAAGCCGTTGACTACTTCATTTTAAAGTCTGCTTCACCCACGTTTTGCAGACATCCATTCACGAGTGCCAAAAAACTGGCAGGAATAAGCAGCAATTTTAGCTGCCTCAGTCAAAGCACTAAAAAAGTCAGACTGCAAAATAAAATGGCAAAAAGCACCGTGAAAAATGTCGCCTGCACCAAGCGTATCGATCACTTCAACCTTGGGTACGGCGATCGCGCTTTTCACGCCTTCACTCACAACCTCGATCGCGCCTTCCCCCCGCGTGATTGCAATCTGAGAAATTCCCCACTTAGCGAGATAGCTCAACACTTGTTCAGATCTGTGGCAATCAGGTGGATAGAAGTTTGCAGAACAAATTGCATAATCGACCCAGGGCAACACTTGGTCAAATCCTGGTTTCCAGCTACCGCCATCGATGACAACCGGAATGCCTTGCTGTTTTGCGCGTTGAGAGATCGTTACACTCGCTTCTATCTGATGTCCATCAATCAAGACAATATCAACTTCGTCTAAGTTCATTGATAAACTCGCGTTAAGGGGAGACTTGATCGCATTCATTGCCACGACTGCTCGTTCTCCAGTTGATTGAGTGACGATAATCGACGACACCGGAGGCGAATCAATTCGAGTTGGAGCGAGATCAGCGATCGTCACCCCACACTGCTGCAAATCTGCCAAAATCAAATGATTAACTTGATGGGCACCCACGGCTCCTAAAAGTGTGGCATCGTTTCCTAAATGGCTAAAAGCGACGGCTGCATTGGTTGCTGGGCCGCCTGCCGCGATCGTGGAGCTGAGCGCTGCAATTTTCTGATTGCGGTTTGGCATCTGCTCGACGAGATAAATCAAATCAAGCGTGATCATTCCAATAAAAAGTCCGTGTTTTCTCATTGTCTCAACACGCTACGATCGCCCTTATGGATGCAAATGCTGGAACTCTTTATATTGTGGGCACTCCGATCGGCAACCTCGAAGATATGACCGTTCGGGCGGTGCGGATCTTGCAGACGGTCGATTTGATTGCGGCTGAAGACACTCGACATACTGGAAAGTTGCTGCATCACTTTCAAATTAAAACACCTCAGATCAGCTATCACGAACACAATCTCACAACTCGCACCTCAGAGCTACTGTCAAGATTGCAGCAAGGACGCTCGATCGCCCTTGTCAGTGATGCGGGAATGCCCGGAATTTCTGACCCAGGGTATGAATTAGTCAAAGCCTGTGCTGATGAAGCGATTACGGTCGTGCCGATTCCGGGAGCCAGCGCCGTGATCACGGCGTTGAGTGCATCGGGTTTGCCCAGCGATCGCTTTATCTTTGAAGGATTTTTGCCCGCTAAAAGTCAAGCCCGTCGCCCTCACTTAGAAAGCTTGCGCTCTGAATCACGGACGATCGTTTTTTATGAATCTCCTCATCGATTGAGAGCTACTTTGCAAGATTTAGCAGATATGTTAGGGAGCGATCGCTCAATCACTTTGGCACGAGAATTAACAAAATTGCACGAAGAATTTTGGCGAGGCACGGTTGATGAAGCGATCGAGCTTTATCTCAAGCGAGAACCTCAAGGAGAATATACGATCATCGTGGCTGGCGCTGAATCGGTGCAAGTCGTCTTATCAGAAACCGCTTTAAAGTCTGAGCTACAAAGTCTGCTCGATCAAGGGCTTTCTCGCTCTGATGCCAGCCGTCAGCTTGCCCAACAGACCTCGCTCCCCCGGCGGCAAATTTATCAACTAGCGCTCTCGCTTCTAGACCAATCTTGAGACGACTCAGAAGCGATGTAAGCTAAACGACACTTCTGTCATAATTGGGATTGAATGACGGGCTTAGAGTTCCTATTGCTCCCTTTATCGGTTTGCCCATGACCCAAGCTGAGATCGAAGCAGCCCTGCAAACTGCCCTTCGTCACTGTGAAACGGCTGGCTATCCTTTAAACGATGCTCAACAGCAGATTCTATTTGCTGTGCTGAGAGAGCGACTGTGTGAATCATCCCCTGATCAGAGATTAGCGCTCAATCCCCTGGCTGCACTGACCTCTGATCAACGTCAAGCCTTGTTTCAATTTATCAAAGCTCAAGAGCAGCAAAACAAATCTTGGAAAACCACGCTGCTTAATGACTGGCTGCACGATCGCACTTCAGGCACCGTGCAGTTTATTCGAGATTCTTTTGGGCTTCAGTGGCTAGAAACGATTACTGCGGCTGATCTCGCTGACTATGAAGAAGAATCGGTGTGGCTAAAAGTGGGTGATCGCATTGAGCTGTCTAACGGGCTGTGGGAGTGGGTGCAAGACACTGGGCCTTGCAGCCGAGAGTGGTTTTCTTGCACGGTGGTTGGCATTACTGAAACCCAAAGCCCCCTTTATAAAGATGGGGTTGCTGAGAACCAATTCAGCACAAACTGCACCGTCCGATTTGAGAACGGCAATGAATATGAGATTCAAGGCGTTTATGAATGGAACCGCCCCAATTGGAGATGGGAGAAGTAGGGGCAAAAAGTGCTAATGTCTTTTTGCCGCAAGCATCTCAGCGTAGGGCGATTGGTGCAGATGTGCCTTGCCAGAAGACCCAAATAGCCGTAGCTTTTCCACTACGACAGATTGCATTGCCTCGATCGTCGCGGCCATTGAGTCGAGCAGATCTTTAAGCGATGACGAACAGAGTCCTTGCTGAAGGGTTTCCATATAAGCCTGTCTGACTTCGGTGTTGACGTTAAACTTGCAGACTCCTAGCTCGATCGAGCGATTAATCATCGATTCTGGCAGCCCTGATGCGCCGTGCAGCACTAACGGAACATCGACTAAATGACGAATCTTTTCTAATCGAGCAAAATCTAATCGAGGTGCGCTCTTATACTCTCCGTGGACATTGCCGATCGTCACCGCTAACGCATCGACCTTCGTCGCCTTGATAAACTCTACCGCTTGATCGGGATCGGTCATCTTCGCTTCTTTTTCGGCAACGCTCAGACCATCTTCGGTGCCGCTAATTCTGCCGATTTCTGCTTCTACGATCGCGCCTTTTTCGTGCGCCCATTGCGTCATTTCTTTTGTAAACGTCACATTTTGCTCATAGGGCAAGTGAGAACCATCCGCCATAATTGACAGCATCCCCGAATCGAGTGCCATGCGAATATCGTCGGCTGAGGTGCTGTGATCGAGATGAACTGCGATCGGCATCGTGGACGATCGCGCCGCCTCTAAACACAGCGACACGAGCGGAAACCCTCCATACACCAGCGCACTTGGATGCAGTTGCAGCATTGCCGGACTCTGTTCTGCTTCTGCTGCACCAATGACCGCCTTCACGCCTTCAAGGTTATAGACATTAAAGGCCCCGATCGCATAGATATTTCGTTGTGCCGTCTCTAGCAGTTCTCTGGTTGAACTCAGCATTGTTAGGGGTGGGGGTGTAGTAGTGTAGGAGAAAGCAGATCACTCCATCATTTAACCGTTCTTTGTGACGAGAAATCTGCTTTTTCTCGCAGTTCGTACCTTCTGACTTTTTGTAATGGCTCAACTTCCTCAAACTCTCGACGACGCGATCGCTCAAGCCCAAATTGCGACCCAAGCGGCGATCGCGGCAGGCTATTCTCGTCTGCAAGTCGAGCTACTGTTTCCCGAACTCAAACCTCTACCTGTGGCAGAAAAGTTTGTGCCTGCGTTTGCAGATTTGGGAGCGGGGTTAAAAGTTTTTTTCACCGATGCTGGCACCGCAGCCCTGGCAAAACGAGATTGGGGTGATGTGCCTTTTCAGATTCGCAGCTTAGATGTAGCAGGGTCGCGGCAAACCACCCCGGTTGAAGACTATATTGACCCAGACGACCAAGTTTATCTATTTATTGCGCCGAGTTCCGTAGAAGTTGCGCCCGTTGAGCAAATTTGTAACGCGGTTGGCGATCGCCCGATCGTGCTGCTCAATCCTCGATTAGAAGATGTGGCGACGATTGGCATCGGCTATGCAGGGCGAAAACTGCGCGATCGCTTTCTCAGCACGATCGAGCCGTGCTATTTCTTGCGTCCTCTCGACGATCAAACGGCTCTAATGCGCTGCTATCCGTCGCCTTGGCAGGTTTGGTTGCAGACTGATGGAGTCTATCAAGCGATCGCCGAAGAGCGCGAAAAGCCCGATTCTGAGAAGCTAGACGAAATCTTTGCTAAAGCGATGGGAGCGCAAGCTCCTAAGCAAAACCTGTTTTCGAGTTTGCAACAGTTTTTGAGAGCTTTAGGAAGATGAAGTTCTCGCAGAGTTCCTGTGTTTTTTGCTACTTGCAGTGTGGGTTGCTAGGTAGGTCAAGGCATAATCGTCCTAAGTAGCAAGGTTAATAGCTGACTGACGCTTCAGCATTGGATTGACCTATTACACCTATTTTGAATGGATACCCGGATCATGAGTTCTGATGATGTAGAAATCACTAGGCTCAAAAAGTCGGCTTCCAAAAATTTAGGCCCAGTTTTCTCAGATTCCCCCTCTTGTTTAAGAAAAGTGATCGCATGAACCTTACTTCTCCTCGTCGCATTGTCATCGGTGATATTCATGGTCACTACAACGGGTTGATGACATTACTGGAGGCGCTCGCGCCCGGTTTTGAAGATCAGGTTTATTTCTTGGGTGATTTGATCGATCGGGGCCCTCAAAGTTCTCAAGTGGTCGAGTTTGTCAAAAATAGCTCCTATCAATGCATACTCGGCAATCACGAGCAGCTATTACTCGAATCTTTTCCTAACGGTCAAGTTTTCGCTCCAGCGCTGCAAGCCTGGTTGCAAAGTGGCGGGCGGGCAACCGTTGCCAGCTATGGCGATGCCGGAATCTTACTAGAACATATCGAGTGGCTGCAAACCCTACCCAATTATTTAGACTTGGGCGATCTCTGGCTCGTACATGCAGGCGTTCATCCTAATCTCACGATCGAGCAGCAAACCTCCCATGAATTTTGCTGGATTCGAGAAGAATTTCACAGCAGCCCTCAGCCCTATTTTGCTAATAAGCTGATTATCACCGGGCATACCATCACCTTTACGTTTCCGGGCGTGATTCCGGGTGCGATCGCGCGTGGGCAAGGCTGGCTGGGCATTGACACGGGCGCTTACCATCCTAAAAGCGGTTGGCTGACGGGGTTGGATGTTGATAACGGCAAAGTTTATCAGGTCAATGTCTACACCCACGCTGTTCGGACTTTGCCACTAGCAGAGGCAACAATTCAGGTTGAGCCGAGTCGGATGATGTCTCGTAGCCACGCTTTGCGGCTATAGTTTCGCTAACCTTAACGTGAATTCGATGAAGCTTTTCGCTACGGTTGCCAATCCGGGCTGCCCCCTAAATCCCCCAAAATTGGGAGACTTTGAACCTAAAGTCTGGGCTTAAAGTCCCTCAGAATTAGGGGATTTAGGGGCTGAAGCGCTGAAGAACGAAGCGAAAAAACTCGTCGAACTGACCCTAACCTTAACATCTTGCAGTGACCCTGGATACCAAGGTTCCTGACCCTTCGATCGTAAGATAGGTTTTTAGTTTAGGAACTTACGGGTATGTTATTGTGAAGAGTGAAGGCACCGGCAAAAGGGCAACGTTTACCGTCCGATTGCCACCCAAAACTACTACCATTTACAACTCGATTCAGTGAGCGACTCTCCTGACAGAGGGTGCGACCTCTACTTGATACAAAATGCCTGTAATCTATATTTGAAAAGGTTTTTGAGTTTCTTCAAAGCAGATATTAAATTTACTCATTGACTTCCACAATAAATTATCAAAAACCTCATGGAACAAAGAACCGAGAGTTTTCTTGGGACATCAGATAGAGGTCGCACCCTGACAGACAGTCAGCTTCCCTCACCGCAAGGCTCAAAAGTTCTGGTCGTTGAGATGATGACAAGGCTTGTGAATCGATTTCGACTTGTTCTTAAATGCAATGCAGAAGTGATGTTTACAACCTCAACCCGTGAGGAAAAACCAAAAACTGATCTTTGCGTAGGTTATGAGTGTATATGGCAGAGCAACGCATCGTTTTGATCATCGAAGATTCTGAAAGCGATCGCTCTGTTTTTAGACGGTATTTGTTCGCTGATTCTGAAATCTCTTATCAAATTCTAGAAACTGACTCCGCTGCCGAAGGGCTGAACCTCTGTCGTGTTCAGGTTCCTGACGGAATTTTGCTCGGCATTCAGCTATCAGACTTTAATGGCTTTGAGTTTTTGACCCAACTAAAAGCGCAGACCGATGGCAATTGCCCGCCTGTGATTATGGTCAGCGGTGATAACGATGCTGTCACCGCCACCAGCGCATTCAAAAATGGGGTCGAAGATTATTTAGTCAAAGGGCTACTCACACCCGACGACGTGCGATTAGCGATGCGGAGCGCGATCGAGAATGCCAAACTGCGCCGAAAACTTCAACACAGTGAAGAAAGCTTCCGCGCCTCTATCGAAACCATGCTCGATTGCTTTGGCATTCACACAGCAATTCGTGATGACACTGGGCAAATTATCGACTTTCGTATTGATTACTACAATCAAGCCGCCCTTGAAAGCAACCGCCTGACCGCTAAAGATGTTGGCAAAACGGCGCGTGAACTGTTTCCGGCGTATCGAGACAGTGACGTGTTTGCCTCACACTGCCGCGTCGTCGAAACCGGGGAACCGATGCTTGAAGAGTCACTGGAATATTCAGACCGATTTGGAGGGCAGCATCTTTCCAGAGCCTATGAGGTGCGGGCATCAAAATTAGGCGATGGGCTGGTGATGGCGTGGCGAGATGTCAGCGATCGCTTGCGCGCCGAAGACGAACGTCAGCGGTCTGAAGAAACAGCCCGGCAGCAATTTGCAGAGATTGAAGCGATCTATACGGCCGCTCCTATTGGGCTATGCTTCATCAATACCGATTTCAAATTTGTCCGAATCAATGAGCGGTTAGCCGAGATTAATGGCTTGCCTGTGTCTGAGCATATTGGGCGCACCCTGCGGGAGGTCGTGCCAGAGATGGTCGATCAACTAGAGCCGATCTATCGACAAGTGATTGAGTCGGGTAAACCGATTCTTGATTTAGAGGTGAGTGGGATCAATCGTGCCCAACCTGGAGTAGAGCGTCACTGGCTGGTTAGTTACTATCCCCAGAAAGATACGGACGATCGCGTGTTCGGCATCAATGTGATGGTGTTGGAAATCACCGATCGTAAACAAGCTGAAACTGAACGAGGTCAGCTACTTAGAGAAGCTCAAGCTGCCCGCGAAGAAGCCGAAGCCGCAAACCGCAGCAAAGACGAACTCTTGATGATCGTTGCTCACGAATTGCGATCGCCCCTCAACTCAATTTTTGGCTGGGCGCGGCTATTGCAAACTAAACCTTCTGATCAAGCGACATTAACTCGTGCGTTGCAGTCGATCGAGCGCAGTGCCAAAACTCAATCGCAACTGATCGAAGATCTGCTCGATATCTCGCGCATGGTGCAAGGCAACCTGAGAATGGATCGCGTGTTGGTCAATCTGCCCTTTGTGATTGAAGCCGCGATCGACATGATTCGCCCCTTAGCTGAGTCAAAACAAATTCAAATTAAATCAAACATCGATCACGCCGCGAACGAAGTTTTAGGAGATTCTAATCGTCTACAGCAAGTGATTTGGAATCTGTTGACGAATGCAATCAAATTCACTCCAGAGAATGGTCAAGTAGAGATTACGCTAACGCAAAAAGACTCACAGGCAGAAATCTGTGTGAAAGACACCGGAAAGGGCATTAATGCAAACTTTTTACCCTATGTGTTTGATCGCTTTAGGCAAGCTCAAACCAACGTTCCTCGATCGCAAGATGGGTTAGGACTCGGACTCGCGATCGTACGCGAACTGATCGAACTTCACAACGGCACGATTCAAGCTGAGAGCCAAGGAGACGCGCAAGGTGCAACCTTCACGGCAAGATTGCCCCTCGTCAACTGTTGCTTGCCGCTCTCTGATCCTCAAAATGGCGCTTCTGAAGGCTTTGACCAACTGCAAATTTTAGTGGTTGATGACGAACCCGATAGCCTTGAATTCGTCAAATTTTTGCTCGAAAACGAAGGCGCGACGATCACCACAGCAACCTCAGCAGACGAGGCGATCGCCGCCTTTCAACAACTCACCCCGACGTTGATTATCAGCGATATTGCAATGCCGCTAAAAGACGGTTATGAAATGTTGCGTGAAATTCGTGCCCTAGAAGCAGGTCACAATGTTCCGGCGATCGCGCTGACTGCCTATGTGGATGAAGATGTCAGGCAGCAAGCATTTGCCGCAGGCTATCAAATTCATCTACCTAAACCGTTGGATATTGGGCAGTTAATCGAAGCGATCGGGGCGCTGACAAAACAGTGCCCAACTCAACGTTAAAGATGGTGGATTAAATAAG
Source organism: Phormidesmis priestleyi ULC007 (assembly GCF_003003695.1). Classification (NCBI taxonomy): domain Bacteria; kingdom Bacillati; phylum Cyanobacteriota; class Cyanophyceae; order Leptolyngbyales; family Leptolyngbyaceae; genus Phormidesmis; species Phormidesmis priestleyi. Next base: position 56,071 of record NZ_PVWG01000018.1, on the reverse strand, counting down.
ACCCGGATTTACCCTCACCCCAGCCCTCTCCCGCAGGAGAGGGAGCCAGAGTCCGGTAGGGCTAGGGGCTGTGGGCGAAAGGCTAAAACTAATCCCAATTTGATTTGTGAATGCGACCGATTCGCATGAGGACACGGCAGCGCCATGTCCGTACAAAAAGCGTAGGGGTATGGCATGCCGTGCCCCGTCGGATTAAACGATCCGTCGCAATTGCTTCCAAAATTGGTATAAAATGTAGCTTGAACAATGTAGGGTTCTATTTAATTCACAAGTTTAAATACCCTTCAATCAAATAATCTCCCTCGATCGCGCTCCATTGGACTCGCTCTAAAGTCAGTGCTTGAGTCATGTCCATCAGTCCTAAGTCGCCGACGGGTGAAGGGGCACCGATGCCGCCAATAATTTTGGGCGCAATAAACGCCAGAATTTTCTGCACACAGCCATCAGCGATCGCGCGAGCTGCCAACGTGCCGCCACACTCCCATAAAACAGCAGATAAGCCGCGATCGTACAAATGTGTCATGGCTGCAAATGGAGTTAGCTGCTCAAGCTCCATGACTTCGACTCCTTGGTCAACTAAGCGTTTCTGAATATCTGGATTCGCTCCCAAACTTGTCAAAACAAGCGTCGGAACCGTTTGAGTTTGCCAAAGGTTTGCACTTGTGGGCAGATCGAGCGATCGACTCATCACCACTCGTAAAGGATTGTGAGCAGTCGCGCCATGAGTCGTCAAATGAGGATTATCTTTGCGAACAGTATTACCGCCAACGACGATTGCCTCACAGGTCGATCGCACCTGATAGACTCGCTGTCGCGATGCCGTTCCGGTGACCCAACTACTATGCCCGGTTGTGGCGGCGATTTTGCCATCTAAAGTCATGGCATATTTCAAAATGCCAAACGGACGGCGGTGCAGAATGCGATGGACAAATGCCTCGTTTAATGCTTGACACGCCGCCTCTTCTACGCCGATCGTCACCCCGATTCCTGCCTCCCGCAGTCGAGCAATACCTCCACCCGCTACTTTAGGATTTGGATCGACCATGCCCACCACCACCCGTCTTAGCCCTGCCGCAATCACCGCTTCAGAGCAAGGAGGCGTTCGCCCATAGTGATTACAGGGTTCTAGATTGACGTAGAGTGTTGCACCTTGGGCAAGTTCTCCAGCGTCTCTCAAGGCAAAAATCTCAGCATGAGGGTCGCCCGCTTTGGGATGAAACCCTTCGCCTACAATTTTCTGGTTTTGCACAATCACCGACCCAACTAATGGGTTAGGTGCCGTCTGACCCTGCGCGGCTTGGGCAAGTTCCAGACATCGCCGCATCATGGCCCGATCGAATTGCTCTTGTTCGGCGGTCTGGCTATCTATGCTCAAGACGATCGCGATGTAGAATATTGGCTCAACACTTCTTGCCCCCAGCGCACCAGTTTTTCGGGTCCTTCCATCATCAGCAGATATTGCCCCCGGTTGAGGTGATGACGATAAACACTAACGGTTGTGCCTTCGCCAAACAGGCCAAACAGTCCGCCCACAAAGGCTCCAAAAAACCCGCTAACTACCCCAGCAGTCGGGATTAGCCATAGAGGTTTCAGGCTATCGAGGTTGCTGTAGCCGTGACTTTGCACTAAAACCAGCACAAAAGCAATCAGCGAACCGATCGTGCCTGCCACGATTGACCAGCTACGCGCTTGACGCATAACAATTTGCATCGGTCTGAGCAACCCGATGTGGTCAGGGTTGCTATAACCCTTGCCCACGATCGCCAAATGTTCGGGAGAAATGCCGTAGTAGTGCAGCAATCGATATGCCTGAAAAGCAGAGGCTTCATCTGGAAATATCGTGACTGCGAGATGAGTCTGTCGGCGCACGAGACCCGTTTTTCGCAAGAACCTGGTAACTGTCACAAAGTGAATGGGGGAAATGGCGGTTTCTGTCTGAATTCTAAACCGTTGCGATAGATTTGCTCAGTATCAAACAGACTAATTTAATTATTTTTCACCCTTCGCGCCTGCCTGTCTACTCTTCTCTTTTCCCCTTTCCCGCTACCATTGAGATATCACATTTCTGCTGTGGGTTTGTTCTATGCCTCCTCGTTGGTCTCGGATTCCCGATCGTAAAGATGCTGACTATCGTCGCCTTGATGATCGTATGACGTTTGCCACTCACGTCCCCCTGTTTACGGCAGTCAATTCTGGGATGTGGTTTTTTAAGATTTTGCAGAAGGCTGACTGGTCTTGGTCAGTCTGGGTGACTGGCATTTGGGCGGCGATTTTGCTGGCTCACGGAATTTATGTGTTTGCGATCGCTGACTATTCTGAACCTGTGGCAACAACTCCAGCCCCAGCAACAGGCTTCAAGCCACGAGAGAAATCTGCAAAATCATCCAAAGGATAGGGGTCGCTAGGAGGAGTTGACCGTTAGTAGTTAATTATCACTCAAACCTTTTTAATTTACTCTTATGGCAAAGTTAAGCACGTCTGAAACAATCGAGTCTCTAGCGGCAGACATTGGCGAAAACATCTACATGGATGTTGCAAAGTGGCATCTTTATTTATCGGATGCCCATTTGCACACCGTTTTAGCAGAAAAGCTTTATCCTCTAATGTCTGAGAAATCGATTCAAGAAGAACAGGTATTAGAGATTCTTCGCGGCATCCCTGTAAAGCTGGGCGGCGGTAAGCGTGAGGTGCCTCTGATCGACCTGCTGCCGATGCAATGCCAGGTCAATCTGATCGATTTAGTAGAAGAGTTCCAGCGAAATTTGTAGGGACATAGCATGCCATGCCCGGTGTTGCAAAATTAAGGGCGATCGCTGCGATTGCTTAAACATTGCGTTTGACTATTTCATCAAACAAGTGTCAAGTTCAGAATATTGAGAAAATAAACCATCCACACTGGCAAGCTTCGCTCTATATTCCAAAGCTGTCGCAATAATCAAGCGATCGAACGGATCTCTGTGAACAGGAGATAAATCGACTGCACGGCAGGCAATCTCAGGAGTTAAAGGGAAGAGCGTGATTCCTGCTGGTTCTAACGCATCTTGAAACCATTGATTAGCAGGACAAGGCAGCTCTAGTCGTCCTCGCCGCTGTGCTAGAGCAATTTCATAACATGAGATTGCTGATACACCGACTTGTCTAGCTGTTGCGATGATATCTCGCCAATGGGATGGAAATCGCTCAAACTCCTGAGTCATTGACCAAAACCAAATGTGGGTATCAAGCACAATCACTTGAGACATTCCCAATCCTCTTCATCCACGATCGGACTCACAAGGTCGCCCAAGGTTTTGCCCTTACCCGCGATCGCATCTGGCGGAAATCGACGTTTCACAGGCAATGCAGTCTCCTCTAAAACTGTCACAATCACACGGGCAGACTGCACCGAAGGCTGTTCTCCTAACCACTTCACCTGACCATTGTCATAAATCGCTTCGTAGCTTTTCAGCATGGCTATTTCCTAGGTAATCTCGATACGCTAATTGTATCGATCGTCTCCCTGTTTATTCTCAGAGCATTAAGCGATCGAGACATTGACTGCCAGCTTTTGCCCTAATCGGAGCCAATGTGGTTGAGAACTGTCCTGCGAAGATTGCAGCCATTGCAGATACAATTCTTGAGCTTGGGCGAGGTTGAGATTAAGCCGAAGTTGCTGACCTAGATCGAGCAAGCGTTCTAAACGCAGAACTTCTCTCGCTGCGGTTTTAGAATCAAAGTGCAACAGTTGCCAGAGCGATCGCTGGATAAATCGCTCTAGGATTTGTTTTGCTTCGAGCGCCGTCAGATTGCAGTGGAGGTGGTTGGCTTCGGTCGCGATCGCTTCCAATTCGAGCAGGTGATTTAAACTTGCGTCGAGACGATCACTGGCAGCATCGCTGGTTTCTTGTTCGAGCGATCGCAGTGCTAACAGCAGACGATGACTCAGGGCAATCTCTGCGGCGACCTGCAATTCTCGCGGTGCGGGCAACTCGTCCCGATGGAACGCCATCAGCACTCCATAATTGTCTCGATAAACCTGTGTGTAAAGCTGATCCAATCGAGTCAGGGTTTCTTGAGTCAAAAGCTGCATAATGCGGTGACGCTCTTCGGCAAACAAGGTCTGCAAACTGTAGGACTGATTGCCAAAAATCTGACTCATCGCCAAGATAGTCTGTGCCGCGCTGCCTTGCTTGAGCGATCCCATCAAGGTTTCTTTGAGCGAGGTATAGCTACGTCGCCCTGCAAACGGCTGAATGCAGCAGTGAAAATCCCAGCCGCCTAGGTGCAGCACAGCAAACACTAGATGAGCGGTTTCGCGGGTGATTTCTGACGTGAGATGCAGTTGCCCGATCGCCAGAGTGAGAGAACCCATCCGCTGCTGCTGATAGTCGAGTTGATGCGCCTCATAGCAATAGACCCGCTCTTCTGTGGTGTATGAGGTAAATAGCGAACTGATGGCGTAGTGTGACGCGACTTGCTCAAAGCTAATTTGGGCAGACACGACGAGTTGACGATAGACTTCGGCACCATTTTTGAAGGAGTCTACGTTGCTCGGTGCCAGCGCTAGTCGCTTCACAAATCCTTTTTCAAGCTGCACTCCGGCGACATCTCCGGCGAGTTCTAGCGCTCTTGAGGCATAGCGAAGAATCTGCGTTCCTTCGGGGCGTGACAGTTCTTCAAAAAACCAGCCGCAGCTTGTGTACATCAGCATGGCGTGGCGCTGCATTTCTAGCAGCCGCAAAGCGTCGATGCGTTCGGCAGCGGTGAGCTTGTGAGTTTGGTGCTGGGCTAAGAAACGATCGACATTGGTGGAGGTACGATCGCGCATAATTTGAATCGATTCATCTCGCGCTAACCAGGGATCGCGAAAAAATTTCTTGCCTGTGTCTTCGTAGACTTTGGTTAACTGATCTCGCAGCCAATCGAGGGCATCGCGCAACGGTCGTCGCCATTGCTGATTCCATAAACCGCCGCCGCCACAGCCACAGTCATCTTGCCAGCGATCGACCCCGTGAGCGCAACTCCAAGCCGTGACGGGCTTTAGTTCGACTTCCCAAGTCGGCGGCGTAAGGCTGAGATAGTGGGCGAAGTTGGTGACCGTCCAACCTTGATGCGAAAACTCTTCATCGAATGCGTAGGCGAGACATTTTTCAGTCCCAGCTTTGTGGTGTCCAAAGGTTTCGCCATCGGTTGCCACTGCGATTAGTTGAGTAGGTCGGTGATCCCCGCGCACGGCTTGACCTAGCCGACTCGCAAGATTGTGAGAACTGCTGAGGGCGCTGTCAAATCCCATATCGCGCGAGATCGGGCCGTCGTAAAAGAAGATATCAAGGTAAGCATCGGGATCGGGTTCCAGGTTCCAGGAGTCAGAGAGCGAGCGATCGCGTCCTTTTTTTAAGAAGCAGCGATAGGGACGAGTCGTATCAATTTGACTGCCGCCGACTTCGCTCCAGAGGTTGGGTTCAGACGCGACTAGAGGACGGCAGCGCTGCGCTTGAGAAGGCGCGAGGATGATGAATTTGATGCCTTCAGCAATCAGTGCCTCGACCGTTGCATCGTCAACGGCAGTTTCAGCCAGCCACATGCCTTCGGGATCGCGCCCAAAGTGCGATCGAAAGTCTGCTTTGCCCCAGCGAATCTGAGTCTGCTTATCTCGCTGATTTGCTAACGGCAGAATCATGTGATTGTATGCCTGCGCGATCGCGTTTCCATGCCCGTTAAGTCGATCGCAGCTCTTGCGGTCGGCTTCTAAGATGCGCTGATAGACTTCGAGATCATGACGCTCGATCCAACTCATTAAAGTGGGGCCGATGTTGAAGCTCAAATATTCGTAGTTGTTGACGATCTTGACGATATTGCCGCGATCGTTCAGCACTCTGGCAAAGGCATTGGGGCGATAACATTCGTGGTGAATCCGCTCATTCCAATTGTGGAAAGGGGCAGCGCTGGGCTGACGCTCGATCGCATCCAAATAAGGGTTTTCGCGAGGCGGTTGATAAAAGTGCCCGTGAACGGTGATGTAAACTCCGATCGCGCGCTTGAGAGGGTTTTGCGAGTCGGATAGCGTCAACGGTTCATGACCTGGCGTGAACTCAATTTCAGAATGGGGATCGGTATCCACTTGAGTCTGCGGAGTTGCATCGATCGTCATAAAAATACTCTTAGGTGAAGGAGAAACCTGGAAGTCGGTGAGATTCAAAAACTGCAAAGCGATCGCACCGAGCTTCTAAAAACAAAGCTGACCCGCACGATAGCGGAGTTGAAAAGAGACAAAAATCTGACTAAAAGCTTAAAGTTGTGGGGATCAACTCAGTCTAAAGGGTGACACCGCTTGATCAACTTTTAAAAACTAGACTTCTCTAGAATTCCCACAGCACTGAAGCTTTGCAAGAATAACTGATTGAATCGCAAGTTCTAGACCAATTTAAGATGAACTTAAGGTTTACAGGGTCATTGCTTGAATCGCTAATTTGCAAAATCACCAAGGATCGTAAATTAAAGAATGTCGGTTACTTGCAAGGCTAATGGGCATAGCAGTGCCATGCCCGTTCGTAAATCTGCCTCTTAAATTTAATTCACGATCCTAAGCTCCGATCGCCGCAGACACTTCCCGATCCGAAATCTTGGTTTGATGGCTCCAGGTGGCGAGATCAGAGAGGGAACGATCGCGATACACGCCATAGCGTTCTTGCTTGTTGCGAATCTTCTGCGGCAGCGCGGGCAAAATGCCAAAGTTGGGCGGCATCGGCTGGAAGTGCTTGGGCGACGCGGAACTGATGAAGTCAAACAAAGAACCCATCATTGTTGTGACAGGGAGTGAGACGGTTGGCAGTCCCAAGGCGATACGAGCGGCATTAGTACCAGCCAACCACCCTCCGGCAGCAGCAGCCGTGTAGCCTTCGGTGCCACTCAATTGCCCAGCAGCAAGCAGCGTCGGGCGTTGTTTAAATTGCAGTGTGGCGTGCAGAAGTTTGGGAGAATTGATAAACGTGTTGCGGTGCATCACACCCATGCGGACAAACTCAGCATTCTCTAAACCGGGGATCAGTTTGAACACGCGCTTTTGTTCGCCCCATTTCAGGTTGGTTTGAAAGCCGACCATATTCCAAAGCTGTCCGCCCTTGTCTTCTTGACGCAGTTGCACCACTGCATAAGGTCGATGGATCTGATTTTCGGGCGCACGGAAATCGCCGAGGCGATCGTCAAACAGTCCCACGGGTTTGAGCGGGCCATAGCGCATCGTGTCTTCGCCGCGTCGTGCCATCTCTTCGATCGGCAAACACGCCTCAAAAAACTTGGCGGTTTCTCGCTCAAAATCTTTGAGTTCTGCCTGTTCTGCCTGACCTAATTCTCGCCAAAAATGCAAATATTGGTCTTTGTTCATCGGGCAGTTGAGATAGGCGGCTTCTCCCTGATCGTAGCGAGATGCCAGAAATGCCACTTCAAAATCAATCGATTCGCCCACGACGATCGGGCTAGCAGCATCGAAGAAACTCAGATATTCCATGCCCGTAAAGCGACGTAGATCCTCCGTTAGGGCGGGACTGGTCAGCGGCCCCGTTGTGAGAACGACAATTCCTTCGGCGGGAATTTGAGGAAGTTCGCCGCGACGCAATTCGATCAGTGGATGGTTGGCGAGAGTGTCAGTCAGGTCTTTGCTAAACTGGGCGCGATCGACCGCCAACGCTCCCCCCGCCGGAACTTGATGTTCGTTAGCTTTGCTAATGACGATCGAGCCTAGCCGACGCAATTCTTCATGGAGTAGACCCGATGCCCGATCGGTGGCTTGTGCCCCAAACGAGTTGCTGCACACTAACTCAGCTAAATGCTCACTGTGGTGAGCTGGGCTAAGTCGTTGAGGACGCATCTCGTGCAAAATCACAGGTACGCCCGCTTGGGCAATTTGCCACGCGGCTTCGGTGCCCGCAATTCCTCCGCCAATCACCTGAATCGGTTGCAAATCTGTCATCAGAAAATAGTTGTAGGTTGACACACTTCGTTAACCTAAGCATGGAGGTCGCCTCCCATGCTTGGCTTCAAAACCGGACGTGAGAGTTTCCGCTTACTCGGCTCCTCTCCAGATTGACCCTGGGTATGGGTACTCAATTGAGTTGAGAGATTGCCGTTTCCACCGTGTATCCAGTTGTGACAGTGACGGTTGAATGGCTGTCAAATTCTCCATTTTGGTATTGCGATGATTTCCATCAAGGTGATGAATTTCAATCGCGTCATCCAGATGGAAATGAAGTCCCCATTCAGCACATTAGCCTTTCTGACGCTTGATGGCAGTTGAGACTCTGTGCTGATGCCAGGGTATACACCCCGTCTTTTACTCCAGTACGTCCAGTTCCCATCGTAGAGGGATACCGTTCCTTTGACCTTGACGTGGCGCTTGATGGGAGTTTCGGCGTGTTTTAAGAGCTTCAGAACTCCATCGCTGAATCTCCATCCTTCACCTTGTCACCACAAAGGGTCGGAATTTCACCGATACGAACATTGTTGGAGTCGAGGTTCAACGGGACTTGCGTTCCTGTGGCTCCTTGCCGCTAATCCCCCAATCTAGAAATAGATTAGTTTCTAGCGAACGAGTCGCACCCGTCCTTTTAGGGCAGGGGAGTGTGTCAACCTTTACCCTTGTGAGTCTTTGGCTCTGGAGGCGACTGAAGCGCCTGATCTAAGACGATACGGGCCTCTTCTGCCTGGGCGCGAGCTTCTCGATATCGCAAATTTGCTTGAGCATAAGTTTTGAGAACTTTGAAGCCATCCTTGAGTTGGATGACTTCTTCCTCGCTCACAAAATCGTCTGAAAACAAAATATCAAGCTGTTCGCGCACTTGTAGCGCCTCAGTGCGAGACTCTTGAACCTTCAGCTTGAGCGTGGCGAGGCTGCTCAAAATCTGAACGGCTTGATTGAGTGAATCTTCATCACCAGCAGCGATCGCTCCGGGGTCTTTGACTTCAATAAACTGTTTCGGACTGAACCCATCTGCTAAATCAGTCGGCAGTTTACCGTCATCCATCAATTCCATGAGTTGATCCATTGCCTTTTCACGGGCTTTTGCGGAGTCTTTGCCCGAAACTGTGAGAATGACTTCGGGGCTTTGAGCAAGCGTATATTGAACCATTGGAGAAGCTAATAACCACAGCACTGGCTTGATTTTAGAGCCTCAAACAGAAATGAGGGCAGAAAATCACGTTCAGTTGTGCGGCAACGAGAGGGCACGACCTATCATGCCCATACCCCGCGCTCTTTCTGGATGAGCATTGCTGTACCCTGATGAGGATCTGTACACGTAAATCGAATTAGGATTATTTTTTCTTAAGGCGCTTATCTTGTCGTCTTCTCGTGAACGCGACTAAGCCAAGTGCCAGTGTAGACCCCAAAAACGTCGATGGTGTCGGAATTGGCTTACCCGGAGGAAGGGTATCTTTGGGCGGAGGCCCTGGTGGATTGGTTCCTGGTGGATTGGTTCCCGGTGGATTGGTTCCTGGTGGAGTAGTTCCCGGTGGATTGGTCACCCGCGAGGAATTATCCTTTTTATGGTCATCCGGTGCCAGGAGAGCGATCATTGCCCCCAGTGCACCTAGACCCCCAATCAGTCCACCGTCTCCCCCCCCGCCAGATGCACCCGGCGGCACACTGCCAGGAGGAGCACCTGCTATCACACCCGGAGGCTCACTTGCCTTGGGGGCACAGGCACTATCGCGCAGTCTGACAATGTAGTCATCAAAATCTTCGTCTTGCTGCTGTCGAGTTTTGACTAGTTTTGAGCCAGTGTCATCCCACGCTATGAGCATGCCGTCTGGGTTGCAAAGATCGGCGGGTTTGCCTGCAAAAACAACTTGCCGTTCTTGATTGGGGTTAAGGGTGTCTGTGGAGTAAACAATCCCAGCGGGGCGACCATTGAGAGTGGATTCTAAATAGAAAACATAATTATTGTTCGCCCGAAACGTGAACTTGGAGATCGGTTGGGGGACGGTATTTCCGGGGGTGCCTGCAAAGTCTAATCGAGTATCTCGATCGTTTACTTTTGTCGAGGGGCGACCTACCGAAGCAGATGCGTCAGCAGGCTTAACTTCAACCAATAGAGGGATCTTTTCGTTGGTGTCAACGTTGAGGACTCCAAACGTAGACTGATAAGCCCCATGAGACTCTAGAAAGCTTGGCTCAAGGGTGGTATCCCGATCGAACTTAATGCCACCGTTGCCGATCGCGATGTCTGCCGCGATCGCTTGGGCTGAGAAGTTGCTTGCTAGCCAGCCAGCCAACACTCCGATCGCAATTTTGGACTGAAAACAAGGTCTTTGAGACGATTTTCGAGTTTGATTACTCATTAGAGGAACACCAGAGAGACTGCGGTCAGATCGGGGGGTACTTAAAAACTGCACTCTTAAAGTCATTGCTATAGGGCTTTTTTTCAGCAGGGTGAAGAAAATTGAGTACTGGGGAAAACACCTAAGTGATGATACTGTAGCGTTCTGTGCCCAATGATGCTGCACTGTGGGTCAAACACATGGAAACTACATAATGCTCCACAAAGAAGCTTTACATAGATTTATTTGCGCCCAACGTAAAAACTTTGAATCGACAAACATCAGTCGATCGGAGCATCCACCAAAGGGAAAACTTACACCCTGAGAAGTACGTTCGTTACACCCTTTTTGCACATGCAAGATATTCGCTTAAACGTAAAAGACTGGCAAGGATTATGAACATCTTTGAAGCCAGATCGAATACGCAATCTTGAGTAGCTTAGTATATTATTCTACGCAGTTTTACTATCAGTGTCAGGAAATTTATTAGGTTAAATTGTAAGGAGTTAACCCTGACCCCAAAATTCACTCGTCTAGCGTTAGGAAAGCTTTAAACAAACCTTACTGAATTGAGCGTTTGGCGACTCTGCCATTCTGTCCCGGATGGCTCATGTTAGGAAAGCTTTAAACAAACCTTACTGAATTGAGCACCGCTTTCTAGATAGTTCAAAGCTTCACGGACTTCGTTAAACGAAAAGACTCGATCGACAATGGGTCCAAGCTGGTGCAGCGCGATCGCTCGATTCATAGTTTCAAACATATCGCGACTGCCCACATAGATGCCTTGAAGCCGAATGTTTTTTTGCAAAATCGTTACAGTACTCACATCCCCTTGAGATCCAAACAAGACGCCAAACAAACTAACGTGCCCTCCTATAGACTCTAGACATCACTGGCATCAAAATAACCTTGCAGATTTTCTGGCTCAAATTGGCGCAAAATGCTGGTTGCTTTGCGAGTCAGTGCATCTGACCCTTTGACGACCACGATATATTTGCCAGCGTTGAGGCGATTGCGATAGGGCAAGGCATCTCCACTGCCCACCACCAGCCCTACGCCACCGCCAATAAAAAAGCTGCCCATTGCGCCCCCGATCGCGCCCAGCACCCCACCGATTAGCTGATTTCCTAACGCGCCCGCCCATGGAAACGTGTCCAACTTAGTGATGGAGTTAAACAATAAGCCAGCCGCAAACCCAAATGGCACCAACCAAACCGCCATTCCCTTGGCTTGTTTTCCGGCTTGCTCGTTGGGGTCAATCAAGCCATATTCGTCGGCACTTTTATAGCCTCTGCCCAAGATTGATACTTTGTCCATCGGCAAGCCGTCTTTTTCTAGCGCAGAGTAAGCGGCTTCTGCCTGAATGCGATCGTCCAGCACTGCCACAAGATAATTCATAAAAAACTCTCAATATTGGCTTCACAGTTTTAGATTAGCAGGGGTGAGGGGCAAGTGATTTGTCGTTTTGAAAAAATGCTGCAATCTGAGAACTATTACTGAGAACTATTACTAACTCGTTTCAATTGAAATGCCAAAAACTTCTGTACTGACAGACGATCGCCTCTACCGGATCGCTTTATTTACCTACTCCACAAAGCCTAGAGAAAGCGTTCCTCACACGTTGGAGTTAGCAGAGGCGTTGCATGGTTTAGGTCATTGCGTTTGCGTCTATGCGTTGGATAAAGATGGAAAAGGATTTGATTATCCGCTATCTTGTGACTATGGGGCTGTGCCTGCTCGATCGACACCGACTGACATTGATAAACTTATTCAACAACGCATTCAAGAATTTGTAGACTATCTGAGTCAGGCTCAACTTGTTTATGATGTCTATCACGCTCAAGATTGCATTAGTGCTAATGCGTTAGCAAAACTCGTTCAGCAACAGCAGATTCCTCACTTTGTGCGAACCGTTCATCACATTGAAGATTACATTAGCCTTTATCTTCAGCAATGTCAGGATCGATCGATTCGTGAATCAGATCTCTGTTTGTGTGTAAGTGAGAAATGGCAAAATGAACTTCAGCAACATTATCAGATTCACGCTCCGCGAGTGATTAAGGGTGTTAACTTAAAGCGATTCTCTCCTAATTTCAATGGTTCTGAACCACTGTTTAAAGAGCGATCGCACCTAACAGGATCTCCCATCTATTTAACGGTGGGCAGCATCGAACCTCGAAAGAATTCAATTCGATTGCTGCAAGCCTGTAAGCAAGTGTTAAACGACTATCCAAACGCTCAGTTAGTCATCGCAGGCGGAGCGACGTTATTTGATGATGTCTCTAGTGGTTAAAGATTATTTCGTTCCCAATCATGACTATGATCTTGATGATTTTGTTCAGCGATCGCAGACAGCACTACAAATCGCCAGCGATCGGGTTCAAGCAAAATATGGTAGACCGTGTGGTTTAGCGTTGGGGCGATTGCAAGAAATCGAAGCGAAATCTGCTCAATATCGTGATCTGCTTGGCTCTAAAGTTCGAGTGATTCAGTTCATTGAGTGAAGATTTTCCAGCATTCTTGCGCGATCGCCCAATCTTCTTGAGTGTGAATTACCAATACTCGAATTGTTGAATCCAGCGTTGCAATATCTTGATCTTTAGGATGATTAGTATTTTTTGAGTCGTCAAGTTTCAACCCCAAAAATTCAAACGCTTCACAGGCAGCCGATCGAACTTCTGGATTGTTTTCACCTACGCCTGCTGTAAAAACTAACGCATCTAGTCGATTTAAACTGGGCAGCATCGCTCCAATTTGGGCACGAAGCCGATGAATATAAACATCAAACGCTAGTTTTGCGCGGGGATTGTTTTGCTCGATCGCGGCTCGAATTCGTCGCATATCGGCAGAGACTCCAGACACGCCCTTTAAGCCAGATTCTTGGTTGAGCATCCGATCGAGCGTGTCAGCATTAAAGCCTTCTTGCCGCAGTAAATGAATCAGAATTCCGGGATCAACTGACCCCGATCGAGCGCCCATCATCAAGCCTTCTAGCGGTGTGAAGCCCATTGTGGTATCGACGCTACGACCATCCCGAATCGCAGCTAACGAGCAGCCATTGCCCAAATGACAGGTGATCAATCGCAAATCTGATGCGTCGCGTTGCAGAAGTTGAGCGGCTCGATCGGCACAATAGCGATGACTAATGCCGTGAAATCCATAGCGCTGAATGCCTTTCTCAAACCACTCGTAGGGAATTGGATAAACCGTCGTCGATGAGGGCAATTTAGAGTGAAAAGCCGTATCAAAAACGGCGACTTGTGGCACCGATCCGAGAACGTGTTCGATCGCGTCGATGCCCTCTAAATTGGCTGGGTTGTGAATCGGAGCAAAAATGGCGAGACGAGCGATCGCTGCTTTCACTTCTGCGGTAACTCGGACACTTTCTCGATAGTCCTGTCCGCCATGAACGACCCGATGACCCACGATATCAATGTCTGAAGGCTGCTGAATCACGGCGGTTTGACCACTCCACAGTTTATCGAGCATCTGAGCGATCACTTCGGGTCGGTCTTGCCCCGGAATCTCTGCTTGTAAAACGGCTCCCTGCTGAGTTTTGACCTCAATTTCTGCAAAACTCTGATGATGAGTCCAATCGACTTTGGCTTCCCAAATCGGCTGTGGTGGCTGATTGGGCAACTCGCCATCTAACTCATAAAGACAGCTTTTTTGACTACTTGAGCCAGCATTCAGCACTAAAATTTTCATGTTCCCTGCAATGCTTGCAACGCCTCACTTAGGTGATTGCGATCGCCCAATCGCTCTAATAAAGGCCCGTGACGATCGAATTTTACAACGCTGACCGACGCAACCGGAGCCGCAATGCGAGTGCGAAACCGCCCCAAGTCAACGCCTAGCAAGCTACACAAAATAATCCGAATCGTGGCTTTGTGCGATACAACTAAAACATTTCCATCGGGGTAATGCTGCTGAATTTCAGTAATCACAGAGGACGATCGGTTGGCAATTTCGACTGCCGTTTCTCCGCCTGTTGGAGCATTCCAAGCGGGTTCTGCCAACCATTTCACATACTCTTCTCTATAAGTTGCCTGAACGGCTTCAACGGTTTCTCCTTCCCATTTACCATATTTGATCTCTTTCAATCCATCTCGCAATTGCATTCCGATTCCAACTGCGTCACAAAGCGGTTTTGCAGTGGCGATCGTGCGTTTCATCGGGCTGACGAAAATGGCTGTCCAAGGAGTGGCTTGATAGGCGATGGCAAACGCTTCTGCCATTTGTGTGCCTTCGTCAGTTAGCTCAGGATCAAGAGCGCCGCAGTAGCTATTTTCACGGCTGAAAGGGGTTTGTCCGTGACGGAGAAAGTAAAGTCTTAGGCTCATCGATTGTGATTAGTAGATGGAGTAAATTGTGGAGGCTAATATGATGTCAGTTCGACGAGTTTTTTCGCTTCGTTGTCAGGGGCTTCTGCCCCCTAAATCCCCCAGAATGGGGGATTTAGGGGGCGATTCCCAAGGGAGAGGGCAAGTCAGCCTTACGCTATGAATGAGCCGAAGCAGCCGAGTCATCCATTTCGCCTGTGGCGATCGCCTCTTTGTCAGAGGTCTGTTCTACGGTGGTTTTCGGCTGTGATTTCTCAGCATTAGAACCACTGTAATATTGCCATTTCCAATCTTCTACCTCTGGCATATCTTCACCATGCTCAATAATGTAATGCTGATGATCAATTAGTTTATCTCGAATCATCTGTTTCACATAAGCGGCACGATGTTTTAGTTGAGGAACTCGATCGATGACATCTTGCGCTAAATGGAAGCGATCGAGATCATTTAAAACCACCATGTCGAAGGGGGTTGTCGTGGTTCCCTCTTCTTTATAGCCTCGGACGTGTAGATTATCGTGATTGGTGCGGCGATAGGTTAAGCGATGAATCAGATAAGGATAGCCGTGAAACGCGAAAATGATTGGCTTGTCGGTGGTGAAAATCGAGTCAAACTCACGATCGGAAATGCCGTGAGGATGCTCGGTCTGAGGTTGCAGCGTCATTAAATCCACAACGTTGACCACGCGAATCTTGAGATCGGGGAAGTGCAACCGCAAAAAGTCAACGGCTGCCAGCGTTTCCAGAGTCGGGACATCGCCTGCACACGCCATCACTACATCGGGTTCGCAGGCTTGATCGTTACTCGCCCATCCCCAAATTCCCAATCCTGCGGTGCAGTGTTTGACCGCCGCATCCATATCGAGCCATTGCAGTTCGGGTTGTTTTCCGGCGACGATCACATTGACATAGTGGCGACTGCGTAAACAGTGATCGGCAACCGAGAGCAATGTGTTGGCATCCGGGGGCAAATAAATGCGAACGATCGTCGCTTTTTTATTGATCACCACATCCAAAAAGCCCGGATCTTGGTGCGTGAATCCGTTGTGATCTTGTCGCCAAACGTGGGACGTTAGCAAATAATTGAGCGACGCGATCGGCTTTCTCCAGGGAATATGACGACAGGCTTCGAGCCATTTGGCGTGCTGATTAAACATCGAGTCAACGATGTGAATAAACGCCTCATAGCACGAGAAAAATCCGTGACGACCTGTGAGCAGATAGCCTTCTAGCCACCCTTGACAGAGATGCTCACTCAACACTTCCATAACGCGACCGTCACGAGAAAGGTGATCATCACCGGGCAAAATCTCGGCAGCCCAGACGCGATCGGTGGCTTCTAAAATAGGCGTTAATCGATTCGAGTTATTCTCATCAGGACTCAACACTCGAAAGTTGCGTTGCTCTGCGTTTAAGTTCATCACATCGCGCAGAAACATTCCCAACACGCGAGTTGATTCCGCTGCGACCGTGCCGGGATCTTTGATATCGATCGCATAGTCATTAAAGTCGGGCAATCTGAGATCTTTGATCAATAAACCGCCGTTAGCGTGAGGATTTGCCCCCATGCGCTGATCGCCCACTGGAGCCAGTTCCGCCAATTCGGGGATCAGTTTGCCTGTTTGGTCAAAAAGTTCCTCTGGCTTATAGCCTTTCATCCACGATTCCAGCATTTGTATGTGTTCTGGCTTGCTGGCAAGCTCTGATAGTGGCACCTGGTGCGCTCGAAACGTGTTCTCGATTTGAACGCCATCGACGACTTTTGGCCCTGTCCACCCTTTCGGAGTCCGCATCACGATCATCGGATATTGAGGACGATCGGTGAATCCATGCGTTCGAGCTTCTCGCTGAATGCCCTGAATCTCGGTGACGATCGTATCCAGCGTTTCCGCCATTAGCTGGTGCATCGTTGCCGGATCACTCCCTTCTACAAAGTAGGGTTTGTATCCGTAACCAATGAACAGGTGTTCTAACTCTCGATCGTCTAACCGCGCTAAAACCGTCGGGTTAGCAATCTTATAGCCGTTTAAGTGCAGAATTGGCAACACTACCCCATCTCGCACCGGATTGATAAATTTATTGGAGTGCCAACTCGCCGCTAACGGGCCTGTCTCGGCTTCACCATCGCCCACCACAGCACAGACAAATAGATCAGGGTTGTCAAACACCGCACCATAAGCGTGAACCAACGCATACCCCAATTCACCCCCCTCGTGAATCGAACCCGGTGTCTCAGGAGCCGCATGACTCGGAATTCCGCCAGGGTAGGAAAACTGCAAGAACAGTTTTTGCATCCCTTCTTCGTCTTGCGTAATGTTGGAGTAAAACTCGCTGTAGGTGCCTTCTAGATAGGTGTTTGCTACCATTCCCGGCCCGCCATGCCCCGGCCCAGCGACATAAATCGCGTTCAAGTCATAGCGTTTGATCAGTCGATTGACGTGAGCATAGATGAAATTTAGACCGGGCGTAGTGCCCCAGTGACCGAGCAATCGCGGTTTGACATGCTCCAGTTTGAGCGGTTCTTTAAGTAAAGGATTGTCGCGCAAGTAGATCTGCCCGACCGACAAATAGTTCGCAGCCCGCCAGTAGGCATCTATCTTTTGCAGGTCTTCTGGAGACAGAGGAGCTTTGGTTGAGATCGAGTTTGCAACGGTCATAGTGAATATCGCCAATGACGTTTCGGGTCAATTGTGATTCATTAAAGCAAACTCTGAATCTGTCATGAGTCGTAGGGATTACATTTGGCTTACGATCGTGGATTAAATAATATCGCGGTTACTTGCAACACCAACGGGCACGGCAGTGCCATGCCCCTACTTTATTTAATTTACGATCCTTATCGTCCTAACCATTCGGTCACAAGTTCTGGCTGATTTTTAGAGGCGAAAACTCGAACCGCGTGATAGTTAACCTTTTCTCGCAGTCGATAAACCTGTTTGATGGGCATATCAAGATCTTGGGCGATCGCCTCCTGCGATCGCCCTTGCAAATAAAGTTTGAGCCACTCAGCCGCCAGGGGATCAACTCGCTCTGCTAAATAAGACTCAAACTCTTGCGCGATCGTCTGTCGCAGTTCTTGCTGTTGTTCTTGCGCCTGCGCTTCTTGATAGTGAGTGATCGCCTGCCCGTCGAGCAAGCTGACTGACCCTTCAGAGTCGTCGGGCGCAATCTCTTCTGAGACTAGGCGAATAAAATCGGCAACCGGAACTTGAGTCATACCGCCACGCTGAGAGCGTCGCAGATAGTTGACAAAGCGATAGACCAGCAGCGGCTGATTGCGAATCGGGCGGAGACAATATTCTTCGGTGCTGGCTAAAACAAGCGCATTGCGAAGCCGGGGATCGCTCGTACATTGAGCAATCCAGGCAATTTGCTGCTGCATATAGTGATCATTTTGCAGCAATTCTTGGATCACTTCTTGCAGCACATCGACGACCGATCGCTGACGATCGCGCGAGAGCGCAATCCAAGTGCGGATTTTGTTGCGAATCAAAAATAGGCTACTCAATCGCTGAATCAGCCCCTTATAAGCACGTTCGGGGCCTGCGTCTAGATAGCGCTGACACAGAATGCGATAGCGATAATCCATCGCTTGTTTGGCGATTTCTAGCTGATGGGGAAGCAAGTCGTCAAACCGCACTTGGTCTTCTCCTAAAAGCCATTGAATGATGGTTTCGTGAGTTGATCGACTGCTCTTGGGCAGATCACTCTGTAACTGTAAACGCCATCTGTCAGCAATTTCTTCTGCAAGTGTCATGGAGTTGCCGTCCTCAATGCCCTGTTATAGAGTTTGCCTTACAACCCCGGTCAAAATCACTTACCCATTCGGGTAATACTCAAAGGTCTTGACTCATTCAACCTCCAGGCATCAAAGGTTGAACTCTAAAGTATAAAACTTTGTCTGCAAATTGTTTCCAACTCGACAGAATTATCAAGTTTCAATGAATTACGCAAAGAATCGTAATCGCCAGAATTTTGAGTCTTAAGCTCGGTTGCTCCGTAATTCCTCGGAGGGAGAATCATCAGCTTCTTTTAAAGACGCATTCATTTGCTGCAAAGTTTCGGTCAACTCAGACAGTCGAATGAGGGTATCAGCCTGGTTTGCTGCTAACGTTTGCATCGCATCGCTCAAGGCAAAAATTTCATAGCCCTGCTGCTGAACTTGAGACGACAACTCATCTAAGCGATCGGCGAGTTGTTCGATCGCGTCAGTCGCTGCCAGCACGGTTTCTGCAATCTGCCCAACAGTAGCCTCTAAACGATCGTCCGATTCTGTCACGCACCAAACCTCTTTCCCAAATAGACTACGGCTCTACGTTCTTCAACCCTAAGCGCTTCATCAGAACTTCACAAAAAGTTTAATTTATTCAAGCAACAAAAAGATTTGAGGAAGTGTTGCGTTTAGCACTGTCGCTCACTAAGACGTTAACTATATTCTGGGATACGCATGACTGGACAGGCATTTTCAGTATTTTCACCGTTCCCATCACTGAAACTAGCTCGACAGTACGCGCTAAATCTTAATCAGGGGTTGCCGATTTTATGATTACGGCTTCTGTTCACCTTAACGTCCCGCATCGATCGACTTGCTCTATTGTCAAACGAGCGATCGACGTGATGGGCAGCCTCATTGGGCTAGGAATCGTCGGCTTAATTTTCTTGCCAATGGCGATCGTCATTCGGCTCGATAGCCCCGGCAATATTTTATATAGTCAGGAGCGATATGGGCTGATGGGCAAGCCGTTTCGCATCTATAAATTTCGTTCAATGGTTAACAATGCAGAGGCGCTAAAGACCCAAGTTGAGAACGAGGCACAAGGGCTGATCTTCAAAAATCAGCAAGACCCTCGGATCACCAGAGTCGGGCGGTTTCTCCGTCGCACCAGTCTAGATGAGCTACCGCAATTTTGGAACGTTTTGACTGGAGAAATGAGCCTGGTAGGGACGCGCCCGCCCACTGCTGATGAGGTGATTCACTATAGTGAACATCACTGGCAGCGTCTAACCGTTAAACCAGGGTTGACGGGTGAATGGCAGGTTAACGGTCGATCGACCATTACTGACTTTGAGGATATTGTCAAGCTTGATTTGCGCTATCAGGCTCTCTGGACACCGCTCTATGATCTGGTTTTGATTCTAAAAACCCTCTACGTCATTTTTGCTAGGGTAGGCGCATTTTAGGATTGTGGATTGAATAATGTTGGTTATTTGCAAGGGCGACGGGCACGGCAATGCCATGCCCTACGTAATTTCACGATTATTTTGCTCCGTGACGCTTTTGGTGCCACTGCCAGGCGTGGGTAAGAATCTGACTGATGTCGGGATATTCGGGCTTCCAGCCTAGAATGGTTCGGGCTTTTTCGCCACTGCCTACCAGCGCAGGCGGATCACCAGGGCGACGATCGTGCTCGATGGCAGCGATCGGGGTTCCCGTTACCTGACGCGCACTCTCAATTACCTCTCTGACTGAGAAGCCACTGCCGTTGCCCAAATTAAACGTTTCTGAGTGTCCGCCTTTTAACAGATATTCCAACCCCAGCACGTGTGCTTGAGCCAGATCAGTGACGTGAATATAGTCGCGAATGCACGTTCCGTCCGGGGTCGGATAATCGGTGCCAAAAATTGAAATTGAATCTTGCTTGCCCAATGCGGTCATTAACACCAGCGGGATCAAATGGGTTTCTGGCGCATGGTCTTCGCCTAACTGCCCCTTAGGGTCTGCACCTGCGGCATTGAAATAGCGGAAGCACACCGATTTGAGTCCGTATGCCTGGTCAAAATCAGCCAAGATCCGCTCGACCATCAGCTTCGTCGCCCCGTAGG
Organism: Phormidesmis priestleyi ULC007; assembly: GCF_003003695.1. Classification (NCBI taxonomy): domain Bacteria; kingdom Bacillati; phylum Cyanobacteriota; class Cyanophyceae; order Leptolyngbyales; family Leptolyngbyaceae; genus Phormidesmis; species Phormidesmis priestleyi. The sequence continues at coordinate 35,613 of NZ_PVWG01000018.1, read as the reverse complement.
GATTAATCGGATTTTGAGGGTGGTCTTCTGGGATCGGCACCGTATTGGGAACGCCATAAGTTGCACAGGTCGAAGAAAAGACAAATTTGTCGATCGCCGCCGCCGTCATTGCTTCTAGCAGAGTCAGGGTGCCCACCACGTTGTTGCGATAATATTTGTCGGGTTTAGTGACTGACTCGCCCACATAGGCATAGGCCGCAAAGTGCATGACTGCCGCAAATTTGCGCGAGGAAAACAGGCGATCGAGCAGCGCCCGATCGTTAGTGTCGCCCACCACTAATTCGACGTTGAGCACTTGATCTACGAGGTCTTGATGTCCATAGACCAGGTTGTCGAGAATGACGACGTGATACCCGGCGCGTTGAAGGGCTAACACCGCATGGGAGCCAATATACCCGGCTCCTCCGGTGACTAAAATGGCTGGTTTATCTGATTGCACGCTAGATCCTCACGAAATTGCAGTTCTTTTCAAGGCTTAGGAATTCGTTCTAAATCCTAAAACCTTATTCAATAAAAGCCCCGGTTCTCAGGACAAGCTCATCAAACGCTTACAGAAGGTTTAAGTGAGATTGCCAGGATCTCGCCAAACTTTTAGCGGGTTGTCTGCTTGATCCCAGATCTCGATCGCCGTTATTTTTTCTTTTTGCTCCCAAAAAGCTCTTGCATTAGGAGAAAAAAGATTACAACAAACACAATTCCTGCCAGAATTAATTCCACCGATCGTTACCTCACTGTCTACAACACCCTTCTAACTGACCAAAATTCGCGCTGCTTAGATTTAAGCTTGCGTTTGGGAGTGACAATCCTGCATTTTGCACGACTTTTACCCTTTTTGAGCCAGGTTAGCGCCGAGAATTCTACTAAAGTTCTGCACTTTAAACTTCAGTTTGAAAAAAATTGCGGCGATCGTACTTAATTTTGGATGACAAATCGGCAATTTTCGGTACAATCCTAGACGAAATGGGGTTTTGAGGCATAAATGCCTTCCTGAATGCATGACTGATAGATTAACTTCGTGCTTTATGAATTGAGTCTAAATACTAAACGAGGTTCGCCACAGAACTTTAAGGAATTACAGCATGGTCTTATTGGTAACAGACGTATTTGTGCTCTTGACCCAGGTGTTGCTTTGGATTGTCGTGGGGCTTTTCACCTGGTATGTTTTGCTCAAAGCACTGCCTAGAGCATTTTTAGGCGGATTAGTTATTTTGCTGCTGCTAGGAGTGGCTGCCATCACTTTTTATCGAGGTGGCCCGGCTGAGGGGCTATTTGGAGATATTTGGCAGGTTCTTGCTATTCCATTTAGCCCTTTGGGGTTAATTCTGATTTTCTTGCTAATCGTCTTACCAGGAATTTTTAGGGGGACGGTTTCTAAAACGGGCTTAATCTTGCTCAGAATTGCAATTCCGTTGCTGCTGATTTTGAGCATCCCGGCGGTGTCTTATTTTCTGGGTCAACGCGCAGAAGCTCAAGCCCTACAAATCACTCGTGCGGCTCCGGCAGAGGCAATAGGAGGACGGCGCGTCATCGTGCTGCTAGGTCAAGGCACGACTCGGCTCCAGCTTCGCCCGCGAACTCAGCCTGCTCCTGCCCCGACACCCAATCAAAACGCTCAAGCACCGCTGATTCAGCCGCCACAGCCATTAACTGAAAATGCCTACAATATTCTGACTCAGCAGCCGACTCAACTCACCGAGCAGGGCAATCGCTTAATCTATGCGGCGCGACTTTATCAAGAAGAAGTGACGCGGGGCAACAATCCTCTGCTGGTGGTGAGTGCTGGGTCTAGAGAGGAACGCGATCGTAAACAGGGCGAGACGCGAGAAGGCACCGCAGAATCAAGAGATATTGTGAGATTTTTGCAAAGTCAGGGCGTTCCGTTGGGCGGCATTTTAGAAGATAACAATAGCCCTACCATGCACGACAGCGCGTTCAACGTCCGAGCATTGCTGCGCTCTCGACAGGTCAACTTTGGAAATCAGCTTTTTTTAGTCACCTCTGCGATCGAGATGAGTCGAGCGGCACTGACGTTTAATCGAGAGTTTAATAATCAGGGATCAGAAACAGTCGTCACGATCGTTTCTCGCCCCACTGATTTTCATACGCTGCCGCAGCGCGACTCACTGCGACGGCGCACTCAGGGTCGAGATTTAACTGAGCGCAGTTTTCGCTTAGGTGATTTGCTGCCCAACACTCAGGCATTTGTTCTGAGTTCCCGCGTGATCAATGAATACATTGCCTCTATCTATTATTTCCTGCGGGGTTGGATTAGACCCGTCAGCACCATCTAAACCCAATTCCAAATTGCGATCGAACGTAGGGGCACGACATGTCGTGTCTCTACATTGGAGATAGCGATAGGATGAGAGAGTTTCTAAATTTTTGATAGAGTCCCTAATCATGGCGCGTTCCCAACTTCAAAAACTAGGGGTTTATTTACGTCCCCACTGGCGCAATACGGCGTTGGGCATCGGCACTTTGCTAGTTGTGAACGCGCTGGCGGTTTACATTCCGCTGTTGATTCGAGACGCGATCGACGAGTTAGGAGTCACCTTCAGCGTCGATCGTGTTTTATATTTTGTGGGGCTGATCTTGGTGCTTGCCTCAGTGATGTGGTGTGTGCGAATGATCTCGCGAACTTTGCTGTTTGGGGTAGGGCGGCAAGTTGAGTTTGATCTCAAGCAAAAGATTTTTAATCATTTGCTCAGGCTAGAGCCGTCTTATTTTGCGACGAATACGATCGGAGATCTAATCAACCGAGCGACGAGCGATGTCGAAAACATTCGGCGCTTGCTTGGCTTTGCGGTCCTGAGTTTGGCAAACACAACCTTTGCTTATGCCCTGACGCTGCCTGTCATGATGCGGATTAACGTGAGATTGAGCTTGATGGCAATCTCGGTCTATCCGTTTATGTTGATTTTGGTGAATTTGTTTAGCCATAAGTTGCGAAATCAGCAGCTTGCCGTGCAAGAAGAACTCTCGACCATGAGCGAGTTGATTCAAGAAGACATGAGCGGCATTGCGCTGATCAAGATTTATGGTCAAGAAGAAAACGAGCGTAAGGCGTTTCGGCAATTAAATCGGCAGTTGTTGAATGCGAATCTGGAACTGGCAAAGACTCGCAATACGCTGTTTCCAATTCTCCAAGGTTTGGGTTATTTAAGCGGATTGATCTTGCTGTGGTTTGGCGGTGGCGCGATCGCCAGTGGCACAATCTCGGTCGGTGATTTCATCGCGCTCTTGCTGCTTGTTGGACAGTTAGTGTTTCCGACAGCGCTGCTGGGCTTTACGATCACAGCTTACCAACGGGGTGAAGTGAGTATCGATCGAGTCGAATCTATTCTCACGGTTGAACCCAAAATTAAAGATAAACCTGATGCAATTCCGTTAGCGATCGACCAGGTGAAAGGCAGATTAACGGCGCGAGATTTGCTTTACACCTATCCCACCAGTGAGCCAGAAAAGGCAGTTCCGGCGCTCAATCACATCAGCTTTGAGATTGCTCCAGGGGAAACTGTGGCGATCGTGGGGGCGATCGGCTCCGGCAAATCCACCTTGGCAAATGCGCTTCCTCGCTTATTAGATATTTCGCCGGGTCAATTATTTTTAGATGGATATGACATTACAAGTTTGCGGATTGAAGATTTGCGAAGCGCGATCGCTTATGTACCGCAAGAAAGTTTTCTATTCAGCACGTCGATTAAAAACAACATTCGCTATGGCAAGGTTCATGCAGAGTTATCTGAAGTTGAGTTAGCGGCAAAACAAGCGCAAATTCACGATGAGATTCTTAACTTTCCGCAGCACTATGACACGATCGTCGGTGAGCGAGGCATCACCCTTTCTGGCGGTCAACGACAACGGACTGCTCTTGCCCGTGCGCTCTTAGTCGATAGCCCGATTTTGATTTTAGATGATGCGCTGTCGAGTGTAGACAACCAAACCGCTACCCAGATTTTGAGAAATCTCTCAGAAGGAACCCAGCGTAAGACGGTAGTGTTTATTTCTCACCAACTTTCGGCGGCGGCATCTGCCGATCGGATTTTCGTGATGGATCAAGGGCAAATCATGCAATCGGGAACTCACGGGCAATTGCTAGAGAAAGACGGCTTGTATCGAACTCTGTGGAATCAAAATAAGCTCGAAGAAGCCTTGAAATAGGCAGAAACATTAAGCCCAGAAATAGCGATACCTCAAATCCTCAGTGGAAGCAGTAGCCGAAGTTACTGATACCTTAAAGTTAAATTATCTTAAAGTTGTGGATTAGTCAGTTTGCTTTGAGGCTATTAATAGGGCAATCAGGTTTACAGCAGAGATAGGGTGTACCTAGTGATGAGTACAGATTCTAATCAGAAAATTGACTATCTTTACAAAGAGTATACAAGACTCAGCGAAAAGTGTGATGAACTTATCAAGAGTACTTTTGATGATTTCAAACTCTTTGGAGCAGCAGGTGCAGTGATAGTTATATGGAAGCCTATTTCTGACCTAATTGCACCTATAAATTCTAAGCTTGATTCTAGTTCTATTTTGTTTTTAGGTTTCTTAAGCATATTAGCAGTTATCGACATAATTGGATATTTGTTTCTGATTAAGCAGGCTTATGGATGGTATTTTGTTTACAACCTTCAAGCTTATGAAATAGAGATAAAGAAATTTCTAGGAGAAGCAGAAGACTCACAGCTTTTCAACTTTAATATGGGAAAGAGTGAGCAGAGGTTTATTACAGGCGTTTATAAGACTTCATTTAGGTCTCTCCTGATAGTCTTCTTTATTGTCGGTACTCTTCTACCATTTATAGCATTGTGCTATTCAAAGATGCTGTATGCAGTGATTTATTTACTACTATCATTGATAAGTTCGATAACCTACTACCAACTCTTTAGACGAATGATGAAGCAATTTTCTGACAAAAGTTATCTTTAAATTCTAAATACTGAATGCTTATGGAGAGGTGAGGCAATGTAGAAGCATTGAACTCGTTAGGATAGATGAACGCACTGGAAACTTATACGTACTTGTTGAAGAAAATCTTGATTTTGAGATTAAACCAACTGGAGGATACGAGCCATGACATCTGCAAACTATAATGATTTGATGAGCCTTGATGAGCTACGTCATTATGTTTTGACTAATCGAGAAGACTTAGCAGCTTTTCAAGTGTATATCGATCGTTCAAAAGCTTCAGGACGAATGATTAGCATCGATCCAAAAGATGCTGGATGGGAAAGATTTAGCACGTCAGATGCAACGAGCAACCTTTGATGATCTCGGCTCAAACTAACAAATCTTTTCCGACTAAACGCAGCGATCGCACCATTTCAACGACAGTAGATCTTTCTCCTAGTTGTAGGCTGTGTAATGCGACAACATGAAGCCCTTGCAATACTGACCAACCATCAGAACACGCTGAAAGATTTTGGCGTGAAGTCTCTTATTCTGTTTGGTTCAGTGGCAAGAGATGAAGCGCGAATAGACAGCGATGTTGATCTGCTAGTAGAGTTCGATCGTCCAATTGGTTTGTTCACGTTTGTCCGTCTAAAACGATACCTAGAAGAGATTTTAGAGAGTTCGGTTGATTTGGGTACGCCCGACTCACTCAAACCTTACCTACGAGAGCCTATTTTCCGGGAGGCTATTCGCGCCTTCTAGAGATTGGCAAAATAGAGTAAAAGACGTGTTGGATGCGATCGCACAGTTTCAACGACAACTACCACCGCTCGATCAATCTCATCGCTCCTCACCCGTTAGAATTAAGTCTCTATCGTTTTTAACCAAATTCTTTGTTATCTCAACCGTTGAAAGTGGTCGTGATTGGAGGAGGAGCGGCTGGCTTCTTTGGTGCGATCACCTGTGCCCAAACCAACTGTAGCGCTGATGTGACGCTGCTCGAAGCGAGTCGGCAACCGCTCACCAAAGTGCTCGTGTCGGGTGGCGGACGCTGCAATGTCACCCATGCCTGTTTTGATCCGGCAATCCTGGTGCAGAACTATCCCAGAGGTAGCAAAGCGCTGCGGGGTGCCTTTAGTCAATTTCAAGCTAAAGATACGGTCGAGTGGTTTACAGCGCGAAACGTCAAGCTCAAAACCGAAGCAGACGGGCGAATGTTTCCGATTACAGACAATTCTGCCACGATCGCTCACTGTCTAATTCAACAAGCTCAAGACGCTGGAATTAATGTTTGTCTAGGAGCCAGCGTTAAATCAGTTATCAAAAAAGATGGCGCTTTTGAGATTGAATTGCGATCAGGCGAAGTTCTCAACGCCGATCGATTATTAATTGCGACGGGCAGCAATCCCCAAGGCTATCAGATTGCGAAAGAGTTGGGACATACGATCGAGCCGACTGCCCCTTCTCTGTTTACGTTTAACTTGACGGACGATCGCCTAGAAGATTTGTCAGGAATTGCCGTCGATCCGGTGCGGTTGCGGTTGCAGGTAGGCGACACCAAACTAGAGCAAACTGGAGCGCTGTTAGTGACGCACTGGGGCTTGAGCGGCCCGGCGGTGCTGAAGTTGTCTGCGTGGGGTGCTAGAGTTCTGCATGAGCATCGTTATCAAGCCACGCTGGTGATTAACTGGTTGCCCAAGCAAAATCCAGAAGCGCTGCGGCAAGAATTGTTGGCAGTCAAATCGCAGTTGCCGAGACGAGCGATCGGGTCGAGTTGCCCAGTGCTGTTACCTCGTCGTTTGTGGGAAAAACTCACGGCTGCTGTCGGCATTCATAAAGAAGCTCGCTGGGCAGAACTCTCAAATAAAACGCTCAATCTGCTGATTCAAGAACTGACTCAAGGGAAATACACTGTTAATGGAAAAGGAGTATTTAAAGAAGAATTTGTCACCTGTGGCGGCGTGAATCTTAAAGAAGTCAATTTCAAAACGATGGAGAGTCGCTGCTGTCCGGGGCTTTATTTAGCGGGCGAAGTGTTAGACATTGATGGCGTTACGGGCGGGTTTAACTTCCAAAGCGCTTGGACGACGGGCTATATTGCCGGGCAAGCGATCGCAAGAGATTCTCTCGTAGAACTGACAGAACAGCGATCGTGATTTAGCGTGAGTGCGATATCCTGAGATTTAACTTCAAGACTTGACCCGATTAGTAACTTAGGATCGTGGATTAACAACCTGTAAAAGTCCTCTGATTTGTCGTCGCCGAGACTTTTGCCCCCTAAATCCCCCACGAGTGAGGGACTTTGAAACCAGAGTATTAGCTCAAAGTCCCCCAGAATGAGGGATTTAGGGGGCAAAAGCCGACCCAAACGCAGCGACAAAGATTGGTGTACACCGTAGCTCCTGAGGGGGAGGGCGAGAAGTTACACCTTAATAAATCCACGTTCCTAAGTTGATCGACAAAGCAGCGTAAGGCAAACTGGAGGGCGAACACTATGTGGAGCGAAGCTAACGCCAATGACGCAAGCCAAACCCCGATTTAGAACGATTGAGGAATATCTTGACTATGACGATGGCACTGACACCCGTTATGAACTGGTTAATGGGGAGTTAGTTGAGAAGGGTGCTGAAAGTACGTTGAATACTCAGATTGCTGTTTTTCTGATTGCAGCTTTTTTGCAACTGGGCATTTCCTATAGTCGATTGGGAATCAAGCAGCAAATTTCTGTCAGTAGCAGCGAAGTCACAGCTAGGGAGCCTGACTTGATGGTTCATTCAGAAGAATCTGCGATCGCTATCAGTGGTCAGAAGCAAGCTCTACTCACTTTTGAGATGCCTATCCCGTCGCTGGTGATCGAAGTCGTCTCACCAGGGAAACCAGGTAGCGATAACTACAATCGTAACTATGTTGAAAAACCGAAGGAGTATGCAGCGCGAGGCATTCCTGAGTTTTGGCAGATTGACCCAGATAGAACAGTATTAGCAGTGTTGACTCTCAAGGATGAGGCTTATCAGTCGAGAAAGTTTCGAGGGGACAATCAAGTTGTCTCTGTTATGTTTCCTGACTTACAACTGATGGCTGATCAAATCTTGAGGGCGGGAGGATGACAAAACGCAAAGCGGTCACCTCAAATCAAGCGATCGCTACCCTGCACGATCGGGTGTCGCTGATCGAGGTTGCTACGCCGCTTTTACTCACTACTCTGATGTCTAATCCGCGAACTGCGCCGTTTATTCTCACACGATTGAATGACCTGACGGCGATCGTGGCACCCGGCAAACTCGACGAATTATTAGAACGTCTTAAAAAGTTGGGGCAACTCCCCAAAGTGCTGTAGGAGGTGATGATGGTTCCTTTGCGATTTGACACCTATCTGACTCAACTCGCGCAACCGATCGTCCAAGACATGGCGAAGTCTTGGGGGTTTAGAGGCAAACAAACGTCTAAAAGTGAGTGCATTGCGGCGATCGCTCGTGGGCTAAAAGACGCAAAGCAGATTCAGCAATTAATCGCCGAGTTAAAGCCTTATGCACGATTGGCATTAGAGCTGGCAAAAGCCCAAGGCGGCAAAGTTTCGGTTCGCACGGTGATGATCACGGCAGCGCTGTTGGGAGTTGAGCAGCCCGATCTCACCAATAAATTTGGCAACGAAGCGATCGCTTATGCTCACGAGTTGATTCGTAGCGGTGTATTTATCGCGACTCATTCGATCGATGGTTATTATGGCTATGGGCTAAATTTTGAACAACTGCTCTCTGATGAACGAATTCTAGAACAGGTTAGCGAACCTCACTTTCCGACCTTAGATCTCAAAGAAACCGCCGCCCCTAAAATTTCTTCTTATCGTCGTCCTGCCAGTGTGGTGTTGACGATTTTGGGCTTTATGCAGGCAGTCTCAGGGTTGGGAGGTCTGAAGCTAACTAAATCGGGCACTCCTCAAGTCAACAGCCTCCGCAAGTTGACTAAGGCGCAGCGTTGGGAAGAAGACGGTACAGAAATCGATGGGTTTTGGTTTCCGCAACCGACGATCGCCCTAACAGCAGCGAGTGTCTATTCAGGAATTTTGACTACCCACAGGGACGACACTCAGCTAGAGTTAGCTGCGCCGATCGAAACCTTTGCCAATCGTCCTTACCCGGTTCAGATCAGTCAACTGTTGGTAGGGTTTAGCGTCGCGGCTGAATGGACTGAATGGAAAGCCAGCAGTTTTTTTGATGCCAGCAGCTATATTGAGGCGCGTCAGATTTTATTGCTGGTGCTAAAGCTGTTGCCGTCTGATCAATCTGCCTGGTTTAGCCTTGATGATTTAGAAAAATTTCTGTTCGATCGCATCGGCGATCGCTTCTCACTGACCGGGTTTATTCCATCCCAATTTCGTGCGGCGGGAGTTGACCCAGAAGAAAGCGCTAAACGCTGGAGAGATCGGCAGCGCAAAGAATGGCAGCAACGCGAAAAACATTGGTTTCGCTACGCATTATCAACATGGTTGTATCTGTTAGGAATCGTCGAATTAGGCTGGAATTCACGATCGGAATTCTCGAATCAAAATGAGGCGATCGTCAGTTTTAGAGTCACCGAGTTAGGGCAAATGATTTTGCATCCCGATTTGGCTGCATCGTTTGTCGAGATGGCTCCGCAACCTGCATGGATTGTGCAACCCAACTTTGAGCTTTTGGTCTATGTTGATGAAGTCGCCCCGTCTCAAATGATCTTTCTCGATCGCTATGCCGATCGTCTCGACATTCAGCAGCACACTGCCCATTATCGCCTCACCCGTGAGTCAGTTTATCGAGGGTTAGAGCGCGGCGGATCGCTAGAAGAATTTCTCAACGCACTGCGAACTGGGGCAAAGGTTCCGGTGCCGCAAAATGTAGAAATCGACCTTCAACAATGGGGAGGATTGCGAGAACAAATTACATTGCGACGCGAAACGCAGATGATTGAGTTTGCAGATCATCAATCAATGCAAACGGCAATGAATCAGGGAGTGAGTGGCAAAATCTTGGGCGATCGCTTTCTGCTAATCGATCAAAACACGCCAGCGATTGAGGCATTGATCAAACAAAAAATCCGCTATGACCAGCCGTTAAGTCGCTGCTTAAAAATCGGTGAAACCGGAGAAGTAACGCAAGTAAAGTCAGTCAAGGATCTGCTATTAGAAACGCAGCTACAGCGATGGATGGAGAAAGATTCAGATAACACTTGGACACTGACTCAAGCCAGTGTCGTTAAAGCGGCGCAAGCAGGCAACAAAGCCAGTGATATTCTTGACTTTTTAGAAGCCAGACGCACTGACGAATTGCCACCCTTATTAAAAGTGGCGTTAACTGCCTGGGCAGGTCGTCCACCCACGCTTGAGATGGCAGAAATTGTCGTTTTGCGTTGCACCAACTGGGAGGTATTTGACGCGATCGCCCGCAGTGAGATACTACGATCTCGTTTCGTGGCGCGGCTGTCTCCCGATTTATTGCTGGTCGATCGTTCTCAGCTTAAAAAGCTTAAACAAGATCTGGAGTGGTTGGGCATTCAGCCGCTTGAGCAGTTGCGAATGGATTAAATTAGCGTCTATAAGCCTAAACAATACCGAACGGCTGCTTCAACTTGCTCCATCTTCTCGGCAGAGATCTGTCCAGATGGTTTTGAAGGAAACCGATCGGCATCTAGAGATCGAAGCTGAAAGCAGAGAAAAACAGTTTCTAGAGACAATCCGCTTTCTGCTGTGAAAACGCGAACATTGGTTGGATAGTCACGAGAAATATTTTCGCCTTTAGTTCCGACGACCCCAGTAACAACGAGGGGTAGTTGATTAATCGCATCAATAGACAAAACTAGAACAGGACGTTTAAGTAGCTGAGTGGAATTAAATAGAAGACCCTCATCCCCAACCCTTCTCCCCAAGAAGAAGGGAGCAAGATTCAAAGTCCCTCTCCCTAGGGAGAGGGATTTAGGGTGAGGGCGATTTGGGCATCTTACATTTAATTAGGTCTGTCTACTTACCAGCTTGTTCCCTGCCCTGAACCGGGTTGAGATTGACAAAGTAGATTTGTCCCCGCTGAATGCTCATTGAGAATTTAGTCCATCCATTTCAGCGATCGCAAACTCTAAATCAATGGCAGCAATTTCAGCTTGAATCTCTGGGTCATTTGCCATTTCTGCTATTTTTTTATCCCAGTTCATTCGTTGCGTAGTGTTTTGATTTCGTTGAACCAGAAAATCAACGAAATTCTCAACTTCAATCACTTTCTCAGGGGGAAGTTGCCGGATTTTCTCTAGCAGCTTTTGCTCAGAAGTTATAAGTTTGTTCATCCTGATTGTGCTTCTCTAAATGGTATGTCGATCCTACCTTATGAACGATTGGGCACAATCGTATCGCGCTTTGCTATCGATCTGAGCGATCGCCCGCAGTGAGATACTACGATCTCGTTTCGTGGCGCGGCTGTCTCCCGATTTATTGCTGGTCGATCGCGCTCAGCTTAAAAAGCTTAAACAAGATCTGGAGTGGTTGGGCATTCAGCCGCTTAAGCAACTGCGAATGGATTGAATTAGGTCGAGATCCTCACCTTATTTCATGGGAACGACTATCGCAGTCTACCCATTAGGGAAAGTATCGGTAAATCTCTCTTCGATGCAATACACGAGCAAAAGTGATTGTTTCCTTAAGCGTGAACAAGCCAATCCGATAATCACCGACGCGAATCCGGTACGCATCGTCAACCCCCTTGAGCCTTTTCAAACTGCTGATTTCTCCCAGAGATGTAGATCGGGGAATCTCTTCAAACACGAGCGCATTAATAGCTTCAAAGCCGGGTGTGCTTTTGAGCGCTTTCAAATCCTTTAGAAAGCTGGGTAAATATTCAACCTTCACTCTGCTGCCATTTCCTTGAGTGCTTCCTCTAAGCTCAAAGGAATTTCGTTACGAACCTCAGCCACTGCGCGGTAAAGCCCTTCATCTTCAAGCGCTTCAATCAATTTCTGATAATCTGCAACATCAATAACGACTTTGCGGATGTGCCCCTCAGCATCGGTAATGAATTCTTGTGCAAAGGGATAGTCTTTAGCTTGAGCGTTCATTCACTTTGTTTCTCTAGCAATCCATCAATTTTAGTCTGTAAACGGTTGTGCATCACCGTCTACAATACAACTAGAATCGAAAAAACTTTAGTACTAACTATGGTGTCTGATGAAACAGACAATAGAAATTTCAGATGATCTCGTTCTGCTGATTCAGAGCTATTTACAAAAAAATCCAGACCTCACGATATCAGATTTGATTCAAGAAGCGTTGGCACCAAAACTTGGGTTAGAACTATTAGAAAAGGATTCTGTAGCGAGTGAAGTTGCGGCTCCACAACCCAAACAGGTTGAGAAATTTATGGCATTATCAGGAATCGTTAAACAGGCCCCGCACCACTCTGATGAGCGTGCAGAGGATTACGATTGAAGCAAATTGTTTTAGATGCAAGAGCGTTAATTGCCCTGTTCTATGAGAACGATCGCTATCATGCAGAAGCAGAACTTGGATTTCGTCAGCTTTTTCAACAGAAAACGATTCTTTGGATGCCCCTTCCAATTCTCTTTGAGGTCTATAAGTGGTTGCTGAATCATCAACGCTATGAGATTGCTTGCGATGCACTGACGCTCATGCTGGATGTTCTGCAACCTGTTTTTCTCGCTCAATCTGATGTGCTAACGCTACAGCGAATGATTCAGTCATTACCAGGTTGGAGTGGGAGTTTAGAGGATGCATCTGTTGTGATTCACACTGCTCAACGTCGTCGTTGCCCAGTTTGGACGATGAACTACCGAGACTTTGGCACAATTCAAGATCTACAATTTTGGACACCTGAACAAAAGTAGAAGGGAAATGCTGATTCTGCAACACCCAAAATTGCTCGATCGGAAGAAGACATGACCCATCACAAAGCTATAGTCTGAATCTTTTACACACTTCTTTAAAAGAGTCAGTCTGAATCTTGATCCACAATGACTCGTTTACCCCAAAATTATCCGCTTCTGTTATTCAAGGAAAGCCAGATTATTCTCCGTCTCGCCATTCCGGTGATGGCGGCTCAAGTTGGGCAAAATCTGATGACGTTTGTAGACACCGTAATGGTCGGGCACTATAACGCGCAACATCTCGCCGCGATCGCCGCAGGAACGATGTTGTTTTTCCCGCTTCAAGTGTTTGCAAATGGCGTTTTAATTGCGCTGTCTCCGATCGTGGCTCAGTTTTATGGATCGGGTGAACGACACGAGATCGGTGCCTATGTGCGCCAAGGTCTTTATTTGAGCCAGTTCATCGCGCTGCCGATTGTCTTGATCGTCCGGCATCTTTCTCCCGCGCTCAGTTGGATGGGCATAGAGCCAGGTGTCGTTGCGATCGCAGATGGTTATATCAAAGCGATTAGCTGGGGTCTTCCGGCAGCGTTTGCGTTTATGGCGCTGCGGCTGTTTAACGAAGGCATCGCCGTCATGAAGCCCGGAATGTATTTCACACTGGTGGCGCTGGGGTGCAACATTGTCGGCAACTCGGTGCTGATCTACGGTCGGTTTGGCTTTCCAGAACTTGGAGCCGTAGGAGCCGGATGGTCAACGGCAGTATCGTGGTGGATTATGCTCGCGTGTATGAGCGTCTATGTCGTGATCAATCGGCAGCTTAAACCCTTTAATCTGCTAGAGCGATTTGACCGACCCAGCGCGAGGAAACTCTTAGAACTGCTAAAAGTGGGGATTCCGATCGGGTTGAGCCTGATTCTAGAAGTGGGGATGTTTGCCGTGACCACACTGCTGATCGGCGGGCTAGGAACCAATATTTTAGCGGGGCATCAGGTGGCGCTTAACATTGCCGCTATGACATTTATGGTGCCGTTGGGGTTATCGATCGCGACTACCGTTCGAGTTGGGCAGTTAGTCGGGCAGGGCAATTTTATAGACGCACGATTTAGCGGCTTGACTAGCCTCGTGATTTCGGTGGCGATTATGACGAGTGCGTCTCTGGTGCTGGTTTGCTTGCCGATGACGATCGCCGGACTTTACACTAACGATCCGCAGGTGAAAGCGATCGCAGTCCAATTGCTGATGATGGCGGCAATTTTTCAGATTTTTGATGGGCTGCAAGTCGTGGCGATCGGCGCACTGCGAGGTTTAAAAGATACGCGAATGCCCATGCTGTTTAATTTAATTTCTTATTGGGTGGTAGGGTTGCCGATCGGCTATTGTCTCGGCATTATTGGCCCCTTTGGCGCTCAAGGACTATGGGCAGGATTCATCGCCGGACTTTTGATGTCTGCATGCTTGAACAACATTCGGTTTTTTCGGTTGACTAGAAACGTTTAGGAACGTGGATTTATTAAGGTGCAACTTCTCGCCCTCACCCTAAAGAGCTACGGTGTACACACAAGTCTTTGGCACTCGTTTGGGTCGGCTTTTGCCCCCTAAATCCCCCATTTTGGGGGACTTTGAGCCAAGACTCCAGTTTCAAAGTCCCCCACTCGTGGGGGATTTAGGGGGCAAAAGTCTCGGCGATGACCAATCATAAGACTTTTACAGGTTATTTAATCCACGATTCTTAGCAGGGGTAGTTTAAGCGTGAAAGTAGCTCCTTGTCCTTCTCCAAGGCTATCAGCTTCAACGGTGCCGCCGTGTGATTCGACTAATTGCCGAACGATCGCTAACCCCAACCCCAACCCGCCAAAGTGCCGAGTCGTAGCGCTATCTGCTTGCCGAAAAGACTCAAACACAAACGGCAAAAAGTCAGGCACAATCCCCTTTCCGGTGTCGCTGACTTGAACTTGAGCGTGATTATCAGCGACCTGCTTTAAGTCAACAACGATTTTTCCCTCGGCAGGTGTAAACTTGATGGCATTTGACAAAAGATTCCAGACCACTTGCTGAAGTCGGTTCGCATCGCCTGACACCCAAATCGGCAGGGAAGGCGGCTCAAATTTAACCGCGATCGTCTTGGCTTGAGCCGCTAATTGCAGCGTGTCGATCGCTGACTGAATCGTCACATTTAGATCAACGGCGGCAATGGTGAGGCTGAGTTTGCCCTGCACAATTCGCGAGATATCTAATAAGTCGTCAATGAGTTGCGTCTGTAATATTGCATTGCGCTCGATCGTTTCTAGCGCTTGCTCGGTTCTGGCAGGGTCAAGGGTGCGCGATCGCAGCAGTTTTGCCCAGCCTAAAATTGGGTTAAGTGGAGTCCGCAATTCGTGAGAAAGAACGGCCAGAAATTCGTCTTTCATGCGGTTAGCGGCTTCGGCTTGGGTACGGGCTTGCTGCTCATGGGCAAGCATTTGGGTGCGGGTTTCTTCGGTCTGTTGGCGCTCTAGCTCGGTTGTAATTCGCAGGGCAAAAATCGTCAGCAGAGACTCAGCAAGCTGCACATTTTCTAAAGGTTTGCCATCCATCATGCTCAGTAACCCGATCGCAGAACCCGTTGAGTCAAAAAAGGGAATCGCAATATAACTTTCGATATTGAGAGGAGCCAATAAGGGTGCGTCAGGAAATTGCGCTTGTACTCGATGCGGATAGCAGCAAATCGTGCGTTTTTCGATCACGGCTTGACAGGGCGTGTCTTTAAGCAAATAGTCAAAATTTTCGCTAATTTCACCCTGAGCGCACACTGCGATCGTTTGAATGGCTTTGTCTTCGTGGTCAACCACTAGCCCAATAAAGGCATATTCAACGTTTAAAACTTTGGCAAAGTGCAGCACGAGCGCTTGAAAAAATGCGTTGCCCGTCACCGCCGAAACGCCTTGGGTAACCGTCAGAAGAGCAGCATCGGCCTGAGCAATTTTTTTGGCGGCAAGCCGTAGCTCTAGCTCATCAACCACCATCGCGGCGAGATCGATCAACGTCGCTTTTTGGGCATCGCTTAACGCTTCTCGCGGGTTACCGTCTAGCAAACAGAGGGTGCCCAGGTTATAGCCATCATGGGTCATCAGGGGCGCACCTGCATAAAAGCGAACGCCTGGTTCACTGATTGCAAAAGGGTTGCAGGCAAAACGATCGTCTTTGCGAGTGTCAGGAACGACGAGAATGTCGTTATAGAGCAACGCAAAATTGCAGATCGCGTCGCCCCGTGGCACTTCGCAAAGATCAAACCCATAGCTCGACTTAAACCAGGCACGAGAGTGATCGACTAACGAAACCAGCACGATCGGCATATCAAACAGTCGTGCTGCGAGTGTTGTGATCCGATCAAACGCAATCTCAGTAGGGGTGTCGAGAACGTGATATCGCCGCAGTGCTTCCAGGCGTTCGGCTTCGTTAGTGGGGAGGGGAATTGAGGGGAAGCGATCGGGAGGCAGCGCGTCAAGCATTTAGACAAGTCGGCTCGATGTGACGGTCAACACTACTTATTATCTAACCACAAGTAGAATCGCCTATCTATCAAGAGAACGATCCCGCTTAAAGCAACCCTAGCTTTCAGTAAAACAGCGCTTGCAGTCAATTTCTGCGTGGTTACTGAACGGGTTTCGCAGGCGACTGAGCTACCTGCAACGCTTTCACTAAATCAGCCAGCGAGGTTTCTAACTGCGTTCCTGCATCCATCGCCACCCATCCTTCTGTGGTCAACTGCCGAAACTCAAAGTGTAAGTGAGGCCCGGTTGAGGCTCCGGTGCTGCCGACCCGCCCAATCACCATTCCTTGCTGCACGATATCTCCGGGTTTGACGAAGATCTCTGATAAGTGACCATAAAGCGTCTGCTGAGTGCCTTGATTGTGGTTGATTGCCACCGCTAGTCCATATCCACCAAAAAGGTCTGCAAACGCTACTTGACCTGCATAAGCTGCCAAAACGGGCGTTCCCATCGGTGCGCCTAGATCGGTGCCAGAGTGAAAGCGACTGTCACCTGTGATGGGGTGAACGCGCCAGCCAAAAACAGACGTAATCGCTGAGGGAATCGAGAGCGGAAAAATTAATCGAATATTGCCATTGCCGAGGCGAGCAGGAGGGCGAATCGTGCGATTGTAGTAGTCGCGCACGGTGCTATATTCTCGCCCGATCGCCGTGGTGCTACCCGGACTCGAACTCCAACCAATCCCCCTTGCTGAAACGCTGACGGAACCCAAATGCGTCGGAGTGACGTTGACGGGCGCGCTGACTTGATCGACCTGCACGACCTGAGCCGCAGGTGTAGGGTCGCGACGCTCGGTTGCCCCTACGCTGTAATGGGTGCGATCGATAAACAAATCTCCACTCTCGACGGGGGCGATCGCGCTAGGTGTCACCACCGGGGCCGCCAATTCAGGGGCAGGATCTAACGAGGCAGGAGCGGCTGGGGCTGGGGCAGAAGGAGCTAGTTCCAGAACGGGTGTCTGAGTTTGAGCGAGGGTTATGTCACTGCCCAAAAAGCCTGAACTGACCACACAACCGAGTCCGCACAGCAAAAGATAACGCTGATATCGTTTTTGAACGGTGGAAGCGGACGTTTTAGGATGAGTCATGGGGGCAATCCTCAAGGACATAAAGGGAAATGGTTGACACTTAATCTCTCGACAAGTCTTCTGGAAAGTAAGACTCTTTATACAAACACGACGTTCTTTATAAGTTATGCCTAATTCAATCAACAATGTGACAGATGATATTACATCAATGCCTTTTAGTTTATTGTGCCTTGAACTTATGCGATCGGAGCCAGAAAACCCGCAGCAATTAGAATTATTGATCTTCGCCTCTGCCTGCGGAATCACTATCGGGCAGCGATATTGCTAACGGCTCGTTGCAATTGGGCAAGAGAGAGGTTATAACCAATGATTGCACTGACCCGGTTGCCTTCTGCACGAGTCAAATCTGTCTCTGCGTTAATCACATCGGTTTGGGTTCCTACACCTGCTTGGAAGCGCAATCGAGCTAGTCGTAGTGCTTCGGCTGCCTGTCCGAGAGCCGTAGTTGTGGTGTCAATGTTGGCGCGGTTTGCCTGCAAATTGGTATAGGCTTGCTCAACCTGAAAGCGGACGTTGTTGCGGCTTTGGGCAAACCGAGATTCGGCAATTTCTTTGTTTCGCTCTTGCTGGGCTGCGCGGGCTTGAGCGGCTCCACCATCAAAAAAGTTCCATTGAGCTTGCAGAGCCAGGGTGTAGCCATTGCCTACATCCTTGACGGGTGCCTCAAAGCTCTTGAGCAGGTTGTAGCTAGCTGTCGCACTGACAGTCGGGCCTAACGCTGCTAATGCCGCTCGGCGCTGTTGCTCACTGACCTCTCGCTGCACTAATTGCGTTTCTAGTTCAGCTCGATTTTTATAAGCCAGGACGATCGTGTCTTCGATCGGCAAACCCCAAGTGCCAGCAGGCTGCACGGGGTCAGAAGTTGAGACGTTGAGCGACTCTGGTAAACTTAGACGCACAGCCAGTTGACGACGATTGATACCCTGAGTGGCGATCGCGTTGGTGAGTTGCTGTTGAGCATTGGCAAGTTGAACCTGCGATCGCAGCACATCAAACCGAGTGCCCAACCCTGCACGCTCTTGCGCCTGTGTGTCACTCAAACTTCTTTGGGCATTGATCACGGCTGCCTGATTAATTCGCACCTGTTCATTGGCACTTTGCAAATTGTAATAATCAGTTGTCGTGTCGAGTCGTAACTGCTCACGAGTCTGCTCAACCGTCAACTCAGCGGCTCTTACCAGCCGTTCTGCGGCCTTTCTTTGAGCACTGTTTCGACCCGATGTAAAAATGTCATAGTTGAGTTGAATCGCTCCACTCAGGCTGGTGCTGGGCGGGTTGGTGCTAGAAGCCCCAAATAGCTGAGATTGCGGTGATTGTGCTTGCACCTTTGCTGAAATGTCACCCGATGCACTCTGAGAGCGATTTAAACTAGACTGAAGTCCCACCGTGGGATAAAGCGTAGCTTGAGCTTCGCGTAACGCCGCTCGACTGCTTTCTAGCTGAAGTCTAACTACTTCAAGGTCACGGTTATTGCGCTCTGATAGCTCGATCGCTTGCTGCAAGCTGATCAGTTGAGTTCCGGCTAGGCGCACTTCGTCGGGGCGAGTCGGAAATAATAGCGGGTTGGCGGGTGAATTGAGGTAGGCAGGGGCAGGGGTTGGGTCAGATTTAGAAGTTGTAGGCGTAGGGGTAGGTGTGCCGGGGGTTGGTGTAGTGGTCGCTGGAGTCCGCGGAGATGACGCGGGAGGATTAGAGGGCGGAAGCGGAGTCGATCGGGGAGGCGTGACAGGCTTAGGAGTCTGAGCAACGGCTGAGTCTGAAGCCTTTTGTGGCTCGTTGGCAAAAACCTCGACGATTTTGGCACCCTCAAAGGACGGTTGGGCGATCGTCGGTTTCGTCTCCGATCGGGGCTTTTTCGCCTCAGCTAAGAGGGAGGGCACTTTTTTGGCACGTTCAGCCGAGACTTTCTGCACGCTGCCGCCAAAGGTTTGGACAATTCTGACGATCGTCACAGGTTTGGTAGGGGTCGAAGCAGCTTCACCCTCAAAGGTGGCGGCGATCGTTTTGAGGGGGGGTGACTGAGCGGCAAGATTAGAGCGTTTCTGGGGCTGACCAGAAGGCGATGTCTGTGAATAAGCTGCACCCACAGAGCCAAAAGCGATCAAAGCTCCCACACCCACTTGAATTAAATGAAGAAACATTTTCATACGATTCTTGGTTAGCCCACAGACTAAAGAAACTAGCTTTACAGACTGGTTGAGACTGAGATTTAACGTTAATTCGATGAAGCTTTTCGCTGCGGTTACAAATCTGGGTTGCCCCCTAAGTCCCCCAGAATTGGGGAATTTAGGGAGCAGAAGCCCTAAAGAACGAAGCGAAAGAACTCATCGAACTAACGTAAATTCAAGGAGCCTATCTCTCCCAGCGATAAATTTCAGATCGACAACCTTAAGCAGGATAACGCTTGTGCTGTCGATCAAACAAACGATTTAGCTTAATTGCGTCCGAAATTTGTAGGTGCTAATTGCCAGCAGAGCGACTGCAAAAGCCGTAAGGGCGATCGCTTCGGGGTAAAGCACCTCTAACCCGTTGCCCTTGAGGAGAACCCCACGAACAACCTTGACATAGTGCCGCAGTGGGTTAAACAGCGACAATATCTGAAAAAATCGCGGCATACTTTCAATGGGCGCGATCGCCCCTGACAGTTGGATCAGCGGCAAATTGATAAAAAAAGAAGTGAGAATCGCCTGCTGCTGGCTCCGCGAAACCGTGGCTAAGAGAAATCCGATCCCGATGCCCACGCAGATATAGAGTCCTGAGAAGCCCATGAATAAGAAAAAGTTCCCTCGAAAGGGGACGTGAAAGACCAGAGTGGCAACGGTCACTGCTAGCATAACCTCTCCTAACAGCAAGACAAATAGCGGCACCACTTTCGCCAAAATGATCTCCCATGCGGCGGCTGGAGTCATCAACAATTGTTCTAAGGTGCCCGTATCTTTTTCTCGCACGATTGCCGACGTGGACACAAGCGAGCTACCTAAATTCAGCACCAGTCCCAAAACGCCGGGCACGATAAACCAGCTAGAAATCAATCCTGGATTGTAGAGAATGGTGACTTGGGTCTCGATCGGCGCTTGATTTTGAGGAGCCAATTGCTGACTGAAGTGATTGATAATCTGGGCGGCGTAACCACTGGCAATTCCGGCAGTGTTGGCATCGACGGCATCAATCAGAACTTGCACTTCTGCGGGATGATCGCTCTTGAGATCGCGGTTAAAGGTCGGTGGGATTACCAGCCCAGTTATGATTTCGCCTCGCCGAACTTGCTCACCCAAAATCTGCTCATTGGGTGGAGCGCGATCGACTCGAAACACACCATTTGCAGTTAAGGCTGACACCAATTCTCGACTCATCGGCGTGTTGGAATAATCAACCACTCCTAACTTGAGGTTTTGCACATCGGGATTCAACGCCAACCCAAAAATCAACAGTTGTATCGTTGGCGGAAACACCAATAGAAAAATCAACTGTTTATTCCGCAAAATCTGACCGATTTCTTTAACGGTCAATGCCCAAAAACGACTTTCGATTAAACGACGCAGCAGTTTCATCACTCAAAGCCCTCTAACCTGGTAATTGCATTCGACCCAGAATGCGACGGGCGATGTTAAACAGCACAAACGCCAACACTACCAAACACACCTGAGCCACCCAAACGCCTTCCCATCCCGTGCCTCGCACAAAGGCATCCCGGCTGATCTCAATAAAATAGCGAGCCGGAACAATATTAGTCACGAGTGACAACGGAAACGGAATGTTACTCAGTGGATAGATAAATCCTGACAACAGCAATGCTAATAAAAAGCCTGCGGTTGCTACACCTTGAACGGCAACACTCCGATTATTAGCCCGGACACCAATGAGCAAACCAAACATAATGCTGGCGATCAAAAAGATACCCGTCCCGATTAAAAAAGGACTCGGATCACCCACAAACCAAATGCGAAAGATTGCACATCCTAAGCCGATCACAAATATCGCTTGCCCAATGCCAACCACCAAATAGGCGAGACATTTGCCTAACAGCAACTCAGCCGCGCTGATGCTAGAAGCGTAGGCTTGCAAAATCGTGCCCTGTTCTTTTTCTCGCGACATCGCCAACGCTGCCAACAGTGATGGATAAATCGCCAAAATCACGCCAAACACTCCCGGCACAATGTAGAGCGATTCTCGCCGCCCCGGATTAAACCAGAGACGCAACCGTGGTGTGATTTTGCTCGTTCCTGACATCAGATTCTGATCTTGCAAAAAAGATCGCGTGAAGGCTTGAATGCTGTTCTTAATGACTCGCGCATTGTTGACATCGGTGCCGTCAATTAATACCTGTAGCTGACTGGTTTTTCCGGCGGCGATGCCTCGACTAAAGTCAGGCGGGATGATCACAGCAGCTTTAGCAATGCCGCGATCGAGCGCATCCTGCATGGGGTCATCTCCGCTCCACTGGGCTGGCACAAACTGATTGGTTTGATATAATCCCTCGGTATATCGTCGGCTGAGATTGCTGCGATCGAAGTCTTGCACGACGATCGCAATATTTTTTGCCTCTAATCGGATGGCAAATCCGAAGATAAACAGCGTCATCACAGGTAAAATAAACGCCAGCGCCAGGGTGAGGCGATCGCGACGAAACTGCGCTAATTCTTTGGTGCATTGGGCGAGAATTCGTTTCATGTTGGCTACGGTTCCTCTGGAGTTGCGCTTTGCGCTAACCGCTGCACGACTCCGATAAAAGCATCTTCGAGCGAGAATGGGATTGGACGCAGAGAATGAATGGTGAGATTGGCAGATTTGAGCAGCGATCGCACGATCGGAATGTCACGATCGGGATCGTCAAGGACTATATGAAGGCGATCGGCAAAGATCGAAACTCGCCAAGACTCCATCTGCTGTTTGAGTAAATTAGAAGCCGCTTGAGTTTGGTCGATGACCACTTCAATCAACTGTCCTGGTTGGGATGCTTTGATCTGGCTGGGCGACCCTTCTGTCACGATTTCACCCGCCACCATAAAACTCATGCGATTGCACTGTTCGGCTTCTTCCAAATAGTGGGTGGTGACTAAAACGGCCGTACCATTGCGGGCGAAATCGTTGATTAACTTCCAGAATTGACGACGCGCTAGTGGGTCAACGCCAGAGGTCGGTTCGTCGAGAAACAGAATATCGGGTTCGTGCATGACTGAGGCACCAAACGCGACGCGCTGTTTCCAACCGCCCGGAAGCTGTCCGGTGAGCATGGTTTCTCGTCCGTCGAGTCCGCAGGTGGCGATTACCCAGTCAATTTTTTCGCGTCTCAGCCTGCGAGGCACTCCATATACGCCGCTATAAAATTCCAGGTTTTGCAGAATGGTTAAGTCATCGTAGAGGGTGAATTTTTGGCTCATGTAGCCAATTCGTCGCCTGAGTTCGCTGCTGCGGAGATTTCCGCGTTCTCCTCCGAGTGAAATATCGCCAGAACTGATGGGCAGCAATCCACACAGCATTTTAATCGTGGTGGTTTTTCCGGCTCCGTTGGCTCCAAGTAAGCCAAAAATTTCGCCGTAGCGCACTTCGACATTGACATTTTTAACGGCCCGAAAGCTGCCAAAACTCCGATTTAGGTTGTGAGAATAGATCGCAAAATCAGAGGAAGATCCTGTAGTGACGTTTCGATTGCCGCCTCGCGATCTCGGAAACTCAAAAAACTCCGGTGCCGATCCCTGCTGGCGCAATCGAGTCACAAACACATTTTCTAGTGTGGGTTCAGCGAGTTCGATCGTGTCTGCTTGCAGGTGGTTTTGGCGAAATAATTCACGCACCTGAGATTCTCCTGTTTGCGGATCACTCACCAGCACATCTAAGCGATCGCCAAACGTCTGCACATCCACGATCGCATCGGACTCAGATAGCGTAGTCAACACTTGCTCGGCTGCCTGCAACTGGGGCGTATGCACTTCGAGGCGATGCAGTCCTAAACTGTTTCTCAGTTCGGCGGGTGTGCCAATCTGCTGAATCTGACCGTCATACATCAGCGCCACTCGATTGCAGCGTTCTGCTTCATCTAGATAAGGAGTTGCCACCACGATCGTCACCCCTTCTTCGGATGACAGTGCTGCCAACACATCCCAAAACTCGCGCCGGGAAACGGGATCAACGCCCGTCGTCGGTTCGTCAAGCAACAGCACTTGAGGCTGGGACACAAGCGCACAGCACAACGCAAGTTTTTGCTTCATGCCGCCCGATAGCTCTCCGGCAAGGCGATCGCCAAATTTCTCTAAATTCATCAAGCGCAGATATTTTTCGCGCCGCTCCGAAAATTGACGATCGGGCACTTGCCGCAATCCACCCACATAGCGCAAATTTTCGTCAATGCTGAGATCCAGATACAACGAAAATTGCTGAGTCAGATAGCCAATTTTTAATCGCGCATCTCGTGGCGGTTGTCCCAACACCTGCACATCCCCTGCTGTCGCCTCCATCACGCCGCCGAGAATGTGAAACGTCGTCGTCTTGCCTGCACCGTCCGGCCCAATTAGCCCAAAGACTTCGCCGCGTCGCACCGAGAAATCAACTCCCTGAACTGCCGCCACCCGATCGTAGTGTTTGTGCAAACCGATCACGCGAATCACATCGTCTGAAGCCGCAGGATCAGTGGGCCGAACTTCTGTGATCTGGCTATTCGTCACCGTTTTTTGAGTCATGACTCCAGCCTCCAGAGGGCATCATTTAGTCTCTAAAGTGATTTCTCCGTCGGCTGGCATTCCAGGTTTAGCAAAGCCTTTGGTATCGTTGATCGTCAGCTTCACCCCAAACACTTGGTTGACGCGATCGTTGCGAAAATAAATATTTTCTGGCGTAAACGATGCTTTGGGATCGATCGCCGACACCTTAGCCGTCAGCCCTTGACTAGGATTGGAGTCGAGAAAAATCTTGGCAGGTTGACCTACGCGAACTTTGCCAATCTCGCCCTCTGGCACATAGCCCCGCAGATAAACCGAAGTCAGATCCATCACCGTTAGCATCGTTTTGCCCGGAGCGACCACTGCCCCAGGCTCGATCGGGCGGGCTGTCACCACGCCTGCGATTGGGCTGGTTACATTCAAATAATTAAGCTGCGCCTGAATTTCTTTTTGCTTCTCTTGAGCGGTTTTGATCTGAGCTTGCGCCTGTTTGAGTTGAGCGACTGCCTGCTGGCGCTGTTGATAAAATCCCGACAGTTGAGCGCCTCGAATGTCAGGATTAATGCCCGTTGTCTGCACCTGCGTAAAGCCGCCTTTAGCTGCACTCAGTTGATCACGAGCCGCATCCACGCTTGCTCGACGCGCTAAGAGTGTTGCCTGAGCAGTTTCCACCGATGCTTGAGCCGTCTCAAAGGCGGTTTGCGCTTGGTCAAACTGCTGTCGATTGACCGCACCTTGAGAAACTAGCTGGGCATAGCGATCGCGATCTGTGGCAGCAAATCTCTGCGACGACTGAGCTTGTCTGACCTGCGCCTCAGCTTGTTTGACTTGGGCGATCGCTTCTGCGAGTTGAGCGTTTGCCGCTGAAACAGTGGATTGTGCCTGACTAATTCGCCCGGTGGCATCGCCTTTCGACTGTTTTAGATTGAGTTCTGCTTCCCGAATCTTGCTGTCGATGCCATCAATTTGAGACTGGGCTTGCTGCGCTTGCTGTTGGGCAGAAGTTATATTTGCAGTTGCGCCTCTAAGCTGTGCCTGAATTTCTTCATCATTGATTCGCACCAAGACCTGTCCTTTCTTAACTTCGTCGCCTTCGCGCACCGCAATAAAATTTACCCGTCCGCCCGTTTTTGCACCGATGTCTGTCTCATAGCCCTCGATCCGACCGCTTAAATGCAGGGTCGTTGGCTCTGGATGAGGCATCAAACGCCAGACTCCATAGCCGATCGCCGCGATCGCCAGACCGATCGGAATCACTAACAAAGGTTTAGGAATCCGCCGCCCTTCAGGCTTTAACTGTGGCGAATCTGGAAGCTGGTTGATCGGTGGGGGAACAAGCTGAGTCATGGTGATAGGCCTAGAGGATGCGCTATGAAAGAAACTCTTGGCAGTCAAAAATAAAATGCTTTAAGCTTTCGATCATACTAGACCGTCTAGTATGATTAAACAACGCTCGTTAGAAAAAGTTAATACGCGAAGAAATGGTTTCCTGCCCATCGAGCAATAATCTGTGATTCATGACCTCATTAGACGTTGTTCCTTTTAGCATCACCCCTAAGCAAGAACAGATTTTGCAGGGAGCCATGCGCGTGTTTCTCAGTTGTGGCTATGCGGGCACCAGCATGGATCGTGTTGCCACAGAAGCGGGCGTTTCCAAGCAAACGATCTACAGCCACTTCACCAATAAAGAAGGGCTGTTTAAAGCGTTATTAGAGTGGATGACACTCTCCCGATTCCAAGAAGTCTATGACGGGGGGCAGTTGCGGGGTGAGCCTGCGATCTTATTGAGGCAAGTTGCCAAGATT
This sequence comes from Phormidesmis priestleyi ULC007, assembly GCF_003003695.1. Taxonomy (NCBI): domain Bacteria; kingdom Bacillati; phylum Cyanobacteriota; class Cyanophyceae; order Leptolyngbyales; family Leptolyngbyaceae; genus Phormidesmis; species Phormidesmis priestleyi. The sequence continues at coordinate 9,806 of NZ_PVWG01000018.1, read as the reverse complement.
TACGGCTCTAAAGTTGCAGATCAAAATTATTTGTGTTTGATCCGGCTGGTTATTGCAGAGTCCGATCGCTTCCCAGAATTAGCAAAATTATTCACAACCACGGTCATCAAGCAAGGGCGACACTTACTCAGCCAATATTTTGAAACCCATCCAGAACTCGGCATTGCTGACCCTGAAGCGATCGCGCAAATCTTTTTCGGTTCTCTTGTGTCTTATATGTTGGTGCAGCACATCCTGCACGGCAAAGACGTAATGCCAATGGACTACGATCGCCTAGTCACAAGCTTAATTAATCTAATTCTCGCGCAATCAAACCAGGATCACAAATCAGGTTCCAACTATCAAGCTGACTCCTAACTTTTTCACGACTTCTGCCTAACAAGACTTTTTGCTGGATATTGGGCTATCTCTATCTATCCAGCTACAACAATCTAATTCCTTCGACACCTTGCAGCTTGGCATCAAAAGAAGCGGTTTCTACACACTTCATTTGTTGATTTACTTTCAGAATCAAATAGTCTGAGAAGTCAGCCCCTCCTCGCTTCATTTGTTGAACTGCCCACCATGCCGCTTCTTGATTCTCAAACACAAAAATGTTAGTTCTTAGCAGTTTCTCCACTGTATCAATCAGCTCTGATCTGCTAAGTTTATAGCCCGATCGCAGCACCCAGACCACTTCACAGAGAACAATATTGTTGATAAAACAAGTCTCGGTCGTATCTAGAGCATTATTAATATACTGATCAGCCAGTTGCCATTGTTCCTCGTTATCTCGCAACAGATATCGGAGGATGACGTTTGTATCTAGCCCTCTCAACTTGATTCTCCAGCACATCGAGCGATCGCTTCATCCATTTTCTCAATAGAAAGAGGTTTTCTCTCTGGCTTATATAGCATTGCAGATAGCTGCCGAACATCGATTTTTGCAGGTTGAAGATAGACTTTGCCATCTTCAGAGATCACAAACTCGACTCGATCGCCCGGATGCAGATTTAGCAATTCACGAACATCCTCTGGAATTGGAGTCTGTCCATCGCTACTAACCTCTGTGGTAAACATTTCCACTAGATTTTCCATGCTCTATAATTTGTATTAAATCTTTCAATCCAGTCTAGGATATTGGGTGATTTAGGCTTACCCAAGCAAATTTGCACGAGGATTAAACGTTTCTAGCTGGCGCAGCTTTTCATAAAGTTCGCGTTCTTGAGTTGTTAGCTCTTTAGGCATGACGATTTGCAACTCAACAATTTGGTCGCCCCGTTCTTTAGGCGCGTCGCCCCGCGCATCACTGCCGACTTCGGGATAGCCTTTGTTTGCCAATCGCAAGCGCTGACCCGATCGTACACCGCCCGAAATCGTCATTTTCACCAAACCATCTAAGGTTGGGACTTCGATCGCGCCGCCCAAAACTGCCTCACTCGGCGTAATCGGCAACTGACAGACGACATCAGAACCTTCTAACTTAAAAAATGGGTGCGGCGATACCTCAATTTTGAGATACAAATCTCCGCCAGACATCCCCTGCCCTTTTAGCCGAATGCGCTGCCCTGTGATCATGCCAGCGGGCATATTGACTTCGAGCGATCGTCCATCTTCTAGCCGAATGCGCTCCCGTCCACCTGAATAGGCTTTTTCTAGCGGCACAGTCAGACGCGCTTCAGCATCGCGACGAGTCGTAGTCGATCGGGCACTCGGCACGGTATAGCTCGTTTTGCTGCTGCCGGGACGATAATAGTCAGTTTGAGGCGGTCGGGTGCTGGTGGTATTGGTGGTGACTCGCCGATTTAACAACTGATCGACAAAATCGTTGAAGTTGCGATATTCGCCAAAATCGACTTCTTGAGCGCCATTACCAGTCGTTTTATTCCAGACATTCTTCGCCGCTCTTGCGGCTCCTTGAAACCCTTGCTGTTGCCAGAATTTTCCGAACTGATCATATTGCGATCGCTTGGTGACATCCCCCAACACCTCGTAAGCTTCGCTGAGTTCCTTAAACTTGTCCTCCGCCGCTTTATTGTCGGGGTTGACATCGGGGTGATATCGACGCGCTAACTTTCGATACGCTGTTTTGATCTCATCGCTCGACGCATCTCTTTCGACCCCCAAGATTTCGTAATAGTTTCGGAAATTCTGCATAGCATTAGAGCAAGTTTGAGGTTTGAAGTTTAAGGTCTGAGGATCAAGTTTGGGGCAACTTAGCCCTCGTCATTCAGCTACTTTTTTAGAGCCAATCGTCTTCGTCGTCCCAATTATCTCGATCGTAGTTGGGGCGACTCGGACGCTTTTTAGAAGTGTCGCCTCGGCTAGGACGACGACTCTCGGAAGCGTTGTTGCTATAGGGATCACTTTGAGAATCGCGTCTGGGCAAATCAGTGTCACCATTGCGTCTCGGAGCTTCGTAGTCACGACTTCCAGTATCACTACGCGATGGGCGGGCGGGCGGATAATCACGATCGGCTCTAGGCGAGTCGGCATCGCGATTGCGTCTCGGAGCATTGTAGTCGCGGTCGCTATGAGAATCGCGAGAATCTCGATTAGGCGCGTTGTAATTGTCATTTTGCCGGGGTGAATCGTAGCCACGATCGCGGGGCACGTTGCCATCGTTGCTTTGTCTGGGCGCATCATAGTCGCGGTTGCGGCGCGGCTCACTCGCTGGATAGTCGCGAGGCACAGAATTATAGCCGTCTCGCGAGTCACGTCTCGGTGAGTCATAGTCGCGTCGAGCGGAGCCATCGTAGGGATCTCGACTCCCAAACGAGTCACGACGCGGCGTATCCCAATCGTTATCTCGTCGTGCGCCATAGTCATAAGGGTCGCGACGATCGTTGTAATAATCGTAATCGTCGTCATCGTCCAGAAAGAAATTTTTAATCGACTCAAAGAATCCGCCTTCTTCGTCACCCTGATTTTGCTGGTAGACTTCGCGATTTAGGTCGTAGAGAGCGTCTTTGAGGTCAGCTTCAGCAAGGTCAACGCCGCGATCGTTGTTGTCTGCCAGAGCCTCGCGCAGTTGCCGAGTTAATGGCTCGATGCGAGAACGGTAGCTGCTGACAAACTGCATCCCAAAATCGAGGGTGGCTTCTCGCAGTTGCCGTTCGGCTTGAAAGGTGAGCGCTTCAGCCCGATTGCGCTTCTCGACTTTTTCTTTGCGAAGCCGATCGACCTCTGCAAACTCTTCGGCGTTGCGAATCATCTGCCGCACCTCTTCTTCGCCCAGTGTTGAAGCGCCTTGGACGGTGATGCTTTGCTCTCGCCCGGTTGTGCGATCCATCGCGGTGACTTGCAGAATGCCGTTGGCATCCACGTCAAACGACACCTGCACTTGCGGAATGCCTCTCGGTGCAGGCGGAATGCCCATCAGCTTAAAGCGACCGAGCGATTTGTTGCCCGATGCCATATCTCGTTCGCCTTGCAAGATGTGGACTTCCACCATTGTCTGGTTGTCTTCTGAGGTCGAGAAGGTGTCTGATCGGCGAGTCGGAATCGTGGTGTTGCGTGGAATCAATTTTTTCATGACTCCGCCGATCGTCTCCAACCCAAAAGACAGCGGCGTGACATCTAGCAGCAGAATGTCTTTGATTTCACCCGCGAGAATTCCTGCCTGAATCGCTGCCCCAACCGCGACGACTTCATCGGGATTGACGTTTTGATTGGGTTCTTTGTTGATAATCGATCGCACGACTTGCTGCACCATCGGGATTCGAGTCGAGCCGCCCACTAACACAATGTCATCGATATCCATCGGGGTCATGCCCGCATCGCGAAACGCCTGTTTGAGGGGTCCGCGCAGCCGAGAAAGTAAGTCGCCACAAAAGCCTTCAAACTGCGATCGGGTCAAGCGAGTTTCAATATGCAGGGGGCCTTCTGCATTGGCATCGATAAAGGGTAGGTTAATCTCGGTGACTGCGACCCCAGATAGCTCAATTTTTGCTTTTTCGGCGGCTTCAGTTAGGCGCTGCAAGGCTTGACGATTTCGCCGCAAATCAATTTTTTCTTTTTCTAGAAATTCTTCTGCTAAGAAGTCCACAATTTTTTCGTCAAAGTCATTGCCTCCTAGCTGCGTGTCGCCGCTGGTGCCTTTGACCTCAAATACGCCATCGCCGACTTCGAGAATGGATACGTCAAATGTGCCACCGCCCAAGTCAAACACTAGGATAGTTTCACTTTGTCCCCGATCGAGTCCATAAGCTAACGATGCCGCAGTTGGCTCATTGAGAACGCGCTTCACATCTAAGCCTGCAATTCGCCCAGCGTCACGGGTTGCCTGTCGCTGCGAGTCATTAAAATAAGCCGGAACGGTGATCACGGCTCCGGTAATCGGTTCACCCAAATATCGAGCGGCTTCGGCTGCCAACTTCTTGAGAATCATTGACGAAATTTCTTCGGGGGCAAAGTCGCGATCGAGCCGCGGACATTTGATCCGAATATTGCTCACTTCGTCTTTGCGAATCGTATAGGGCACGCGCTTCGACTCAGGTGACAGTTCGCTATATTTGCGACCAATAAAGCGTTTGACCCCAAAAAAGGTGTTTTGGGGGTCGAGCACCGATTGCCGTCTTGCCATCTGCCCGACTAGCCGTTCGCCCTCCTTATTAATGCCGACGACGGAGGGCGTTGTTCGCATTCCTTCTGCGTTGGCGATCACAACAGGCTTTCCGCCTTCCATGACTGCTACCACCGAGTTTGTAGTCCCCAAGTCAATACCGACTACTCTTCCCATGCCTTGCGATGCTCCTCGCGTGTCTAACTAAATGTTGAGAACTTTTGCTGGATTCATTCTATCTTGCTAGTGAGGAAGTCAAGAGATTCCGTCTAGCGATCGTTCCTATAGCTCGACCTGCTTTCTAGCCTCAGTGCAAGGCTTCAGTTTATTTGCTGGGTCGCTCTAATTCCTTCTTTAGAACAAATCTAGCTGAGTCGGAGTTTGCTCAAGTGAGTCCCACGGGAGCGGCGGAATGGAAATGTTCTGTTTTTGAAGGAGATGCTGAAAGTGACGAGCAGTTTGCGGCGATCGCTCCTCAACAGGACAATGCACAAAGAAATAAACGGTCGTTCCTTGTTTGAGCCAGCGATCGACGATTTTGACCCATTCTTCTAAATAGACTTGATTCATCTCTAGATTGGGATGGCTGATGAACCGAATTAGACTGAACGGCGCAGTGACGATCGGTTGCAGTGGCACGTTGGGTTTTCGGCGCTCAGAACCAATCTGCGGATCGTCAGGTGCATTATAAATAGGGCGAGTGTCGAGCAAAACTCGTCCCACGTTGAGATCTTTTAGCATCGCATTGAGGCGGCTGTTATGAGGCTCTTTAAACCAATCGAGATGCCGAACTTCGACCGCTAGAGGCGATTTATTTCTAGCCCAACCTTCTAGAAAACTTGCCAAATCATCGAAATTTGCAGGACTGTAGCTCGGAGGAAGTTGGGCAAACATTGAACCTAAACGATCGCCCAATCCTTGCATTTGTTCTAAAAACTTCAACGCGCCCGGAAGCGAAGGTTTTAACAAATGATTGTGGGTTAGCGTTTTTGGCAACTTTAAACAGAACTTAAATCCAGGCGGTGTTTCTGCTGCCCATCGTGAAACAGTCTCTGAATCAGGAATCGAGTAGAAAGTTGTATTGCCTTCTACTGTGGTGAAGCGACGACTATAGAGATTGAGATAGTCTGACGATCGACTCTTGACCGGAAATAAATCTCCGACCCAACCTTTATAAGCCCAGATTGCACAGCCAATGTAAAAGTTCATAATGTTTAGGTTCTACATTCGCTCTAGCACTCGAATTCCTAATAAAGACAATCCCAGTTTTAACGTTCGAGCAGTCAGATCGCACAACATCAACCGAGACGTTTTTATAGAGTCTTCAGCTTGCAAAACGGGACAACGATCGTAGAACTGATTAAATTTTTGACTCAGTTCAAACAAATATTGACACAGCCGATTTGGAAACAGATCTTGACCTACTTGATCTAAAGCATCTTCTAACTGCAACAGATGTTTTGCTAACGTTAATTCTGTCTCTTCGTGCAGCAGAATCTTTGCGTCAGATCCCAAGTTTTGAAAGTCAATCTCACCTTTCCGACTAATTCCTTGAACTCGCACATAAGCATAAAGCATATAGGGTGCTGTGTTGCCCTGAAGCGCCAGCATTTTGTCGTAACTAAAAATATAGTTACTAGTGCGGTTTTGGCTCAAGTCAGCATATTTGACTGCACTAATTCCGACAATTTGAGCAGCGTTAGCAATGAATTCTTCTGTTTCTTGACGACCTTCTTCTTGAAGTCGCGCTTCTAGATCTGCACGGGCACGATCGACCGCTTCATCTAATAAATCGCGTAGCCGAATTGTGTCGCCCGATCGCGTCTTTAACTTCTTGCCATCTTCACCTTGAACGAGTCCAAACTGAACGTGTTCAATGTCCACATCTTCAGGAATCCACCCCGCCCGACGCGCCACCTGAAACACTTGAGCGAAGTGGTTTGCCTGTCCTGCATCGGTCACATAAATTAGTCGCTTTGCCTGATCTTGCTGAATTCGATACCGAATTGCGGCTAAATCTGTCGTCGCGTAATTATATCCTCCGTCTGACTTTTGAATAATTAGAGGTAATGGTTGCCCTTCTCGATTCTGAAAGCCTTCTAGAAAAACGCATTTTGCACCTTGATCTTCAACAAGCAAGCCTACTTTTTCTAAATCTTCAACCACCGAAGCCAAAAGCGAATTATAAAAAGATTCACCGCGTTCGGTAATGCAAATGTCCAGCAGATTATAGATAACTTGAAACTCTTTTCGAGACTGTTCGCACAGCAAATTCCAAGCCCGAAGCGTGTCTTCTGCGCCTGATTGCAGCCGCACAACTTCGTGTCGAGACTTCTCTTGAAAGTCTGGATCTTCGTCGAACCGTTGTTTTGCTTTTTTGTAGAACGCAACTAAATCACCCAAGTCCAAAGCATCCGCAGTGGTCAGTGCTTCCGGGCAAACTTCACGCAAATAGGTAATCAGCATTCCGAACTGAGTGCCCCAATCTCCAACATGGTTTAGTCGCAGAACTTCATGTCCTTGAAACTCCAAGATTCGAGCAATGCAATCACCGATGATGGTCGATCGTAGATGCCCAACGTGCATCTCTTTCGCAATATTGGGACTCGAAAAGTCTACGATCGTCCGCTTCGGCTTTTTGACAGCTTCCACCCCTAAACGATCGTCAATTTGAAAAGCCGAAAGTCTTGCCGCTAGATACTCTGGCTTGAGGGTGAAATTAATAAATCCCGCGCCTGCGATCGCCGGAGGCAAACAAACGTCAGAGACATCAAGCTGCTGAATTAACTCTTCAGCGATCGCTCTTGGTGCTTTCCCTAAACGCTTTGCCAATGCCAATGGCGCATTCGACTGATAATCTCCAAACTTCGGATTGCTCGTCGGAACCAGCATCGGGTCGGCTCCTGCTAGATCTTCTCCAAATGCAGCAATCAAGGCTTGTTCAAAGCGGTTTTTTAGCTGTGCGATTACCCCTTCAGAGGACTGTGAAGCATTCGTAGCATTCATAATTTCAAAGCCTGTAAGCAAAACATCACTCGGATTTAACTATATATAAGATAGCGACCCGGCTCTTTATCATTTAGTAAGAGCGATCGTTTAAGCAAGGAAACCGTTAAACTCTATTAAAAAAATCCTTAATGTTTCTTGATTGATCTAACCTACTCCTGCTGTCTGGAAACTTCCATCTACAGCATGAATCCTTCTATAGTTACTCCGCTAGAAATTGGGAACGCTAAACCCAACTTCTTATGATCTACCACTACTAGAAATTAACGGATGCCCCCATGACACTCAGGCTCAAAATTCTTACCCAAACTACTTTCAAAAGAAAGCCGCTTCAGTCTTCAGAACTTCCTGAAGACTTCAAGCAATCTATTCAGGCTGGCAAAGAGTTTGAACTCGACTCCTTCGACATTGAGCGCGATCATGCTAGATGCTTTTTTTCTAAGGACGCGTTCAAAGATACTAACGTTTGGTATGTTTTTGGCAAACACGCAGAGATCCGAAGAGATGGAGTTCGAGTCTTTCCTAAGCCCATTCCCAATAGCATCAAACTCAATATTCCTTATAAATCTCAACGCGACAATGAGTTAAACCCCAACGGTGCTTGCAACGTCACCTCTCTTACCATGTGCTTTGAGTTTTTGGGCATCAAGCGCAAGACCAAAGTAGGTCAGTTTGAAGACGAACTTTACGATTACGCCGAAAACAATGGGCTGAGTCGCCACGATCCTCACGATCTCGCTCTAATCGCTGAACGTTACGGCGCTCGCGATGATTTTAGAGCCGATGCCACGATCGCTCAAGTCAAAGAGTGGCTATCTGATGGTAAGCCCGTGGTCATTCACGGATACTTCACTGATTTTGGTCACATTGTCGTTCTCACTGGCTTTGACGAAAACGGGTTTATCGTGAACGATCCTTACGGCGAATGGTATTCGTGGGGATACGATCGCAACGCCCTCGGCTTAGAAGACAACAAAGGAAAATCTGTCCACTACTCCTACAGCATGATTACTCGCTTGTGCATCCCAGATGGCAACTTTTGGGTTCACTTTATTTCTAAGGCTTGACAAATCTCATGCTTAGGTCTAACCAAGGCGATCGCGTCACTGGCGCACTGCTCGAAATGTAATCCACCCCAGTTTCCGCGATCGCCCGAATCGTCTCGATCGTCACATTCCCCGAAGCCTCAATCTTAATCCGCTCATTGCTCTGCCGAATTCTTTGCACTGCACTCCGCATCAAATCAAGCGGCATATTATCTAGCATAATGATGTCTGCCTGATGCTGCAAAGCCTCTTCAACCTGGTCTAAGTCTTCCGTCTCGACTTCAATTGATAAGGGATAAGGAATGTGAGCGCGAACTTGTGCGATCGCCGCTCCAATTCCACCCGCTGCCACAATGTGGTTATCTTTAATCATCACGGCATCATCTAGTCCCATCCGGTGATTGACTGCTCCTCCAACCTGAGTCGCATATTTTTCTAGCACCCTTAACCCTGGCGTTGTCTTCCTCGTATCCACCAGTCGAGCAGGAAGATCTTTAATTTTCTCCACATACCTACGAGTCATTGTTGCGATCCCGCTCAACCGCATCGCTAAATTGAGTGCAACCCGTTCTCCTGTAAGCAATGCATCAAAAGGTCCTTGAATTTCGGCGATCGTCTCTCCTTTTTGATAAACGCCTCCTTCTATAGCTAGCGCTTTGAATGTCACGCACGGATCTAATAAGTAGAAAACTCTAGCAGCGATCGGTAATCCAGCCACCACCCCATCCTCTTTAACCATCAAGATCGCATGATTTTGTCCAGTGCCAGAAGGAAAAAGGCTTTGAGTGGTGCGATCGCCCCGTCCAATATCTTCTATGAGCCAGTCTTGAAGATAGCGATCAAGAATAACGAAAGGCGGTGATGCAGCAGTTGAAGTATTCACGACGATCCCAAGACTGACACAACACTAATCTGTTAATTGGTTCTCCGATCAAGAATGCATAAGTTAGCAGAGCGCTTTATTCAATTGAAAGCCCTTTCGATGCTAAATCTAGAAAGCTATTTTCTACACTATTAATAATGCCCGCTTTGTGGTACGTGAGCCATTTTAATCGGCGAATTGCGTTACTTCCTAAAAGCCTAAGGTTCTCTAAACGCTTGCTGACTGTTCGCTTCAGCTTTCCTTTGCTGATTCCCCAAACTTTCCACAGATTTTGCTTGACACGGTTCGCCTTGCCAAGTTATATTAGTCAAGCGGGTGAGAGGAACGG
>NZ_PVWG01000017.1:0-83498 GCF_003003695.1 Phormidesmis priestleyi ULC007 | reverse complement strand
TGGCGATTTACCACCGCAGATGCTCGCGTCAAACTGAAGCGGCTTTATCCCTCAATTCAACCTTGACTCTCTACTAGAGGGGAATCTTGATTAGAAACATAGTTCCTTTCTCTGGTGCTGAAACACACGTCAATTGTCCAGTATGATTCTTTGTCACAATCTCATAACTGATGGACAATCCTAGTCCTGTCCCTTTACCTGCTGCCTTTGTTGTGAAGAAGGGAACAAACAGCCGTTCTTGTATTGACTCTGGGATGCCAAGTCCATTGTCGGAAATTGCCACCATCGCAAACCTGTCTTCTAGACGGGTGCTAATTTGGATGGTCAAAGAGTTTTGCGTTTTGAGTTGAGTCGGTTGTTCGCCCAACCCCTGCTGCTTGACCTCTACGACCTCTTCAAAGGCATCGATCGCATTTGCCAGTATATTCATAAACACCTGATTAAGTTGTCCAGCGTAGCAATTGACAAGCGGTAACTCACCATACTCCTTGATGACTTCAATGGCAGGACGGTCTGTTTGAGCTTTGATTCGATGCTGCAAGATTAGCAGCGTACTCTCTAAACCTGCATGAAGGTCAGCAGGTTGCTTCTCGGCATCCACTCGTGAAAATGTTCGCAGTGACGACATAATTTCACGAATCCGTCCAGTTCCTAATCGCATGGAAGCAATTAATTTGGGTAAGTCTTCCAGGAGATAGTCGAGGTCGATCGCTTCGCGATGTTGCTCAATCTCGGAAGGTGTGGAGTGTTGTTGGTAAAGGTCTAGATGTTCCAGGAGATCTTTTAAGTAGCCCTCTGCGTGTTGCAAGTTGCCTGAAATAAAGCTGACGGGATTGTTGACTTCGTGAGCAACCCCCGCGACAAGTTGACCCAAACTAGAGATTTTTTCGGTTTGGATCAGTTGCGCCTGAGTTTGCTGAAGACTCTGTAAAGACTGTTCTAGCTGGAGGGCGCGTTCTCGTTCGCGGGTTTCTGATTTTTGTAGGGCAGCATTAGCAGTTTGCAGCGTTTGATAGAGCGCAGCGTTTTCTAGAGAAACCGCAATTTGAGAAGAGAGCAGAGACAAGACTTGCAGGCGATCGCGAGTGAAAGCATGGGTTGTCTGGTTGTTTTCTAGATACAGCACTCCAAACAGTCCACCTTGATAGATCACGGGAAAACACAGAATTGATTTAGGCTGGTTTTCTAAAATGTAAGAGTCTGTGGCGCAAGCAGGCTCGATCGTCGCATCATGAATCAACAGCTTTTTTTGAGTGCGGGTCACGTAATGGACGAGGGATAGCGGTAAGGCTTGATTGAGCGCGATCGAAACCGACCTGAGAACAGTAATGGTTGCTTGTTCGCTTACGGCTTGAGCAGCGATCACGAGTTCGCTGTCTTTTTGTAAAAGCAGGGTGCCTTTTTGCGCTCCTGCACTCTCTAGCACCACACCCATGAGAGTTTCCAACAAGCGGTCGATCTCAATTTCCTGCGAAATCGCTTGCGAAGCTTTGAGAATCGTTGCCAAATCGAGGACTTGTGAACTACTCGTACTGGTTGAAGAAATATGGGTAACGGAGAATGTTTGATCAATCGAGGAGGATTCCCGCCCTGGCTGGTGAATCTCTTGGAGAAGTTGAGGATAGCGTTGTTCTAAATTTGCTAATTTTGCTCTAGCTCCCCAACCCTGGTAGAGATAGTAGGCATCAACTAGATAAGGTTGAGCAATTTTTTCTTTGCCTCTCGTTAGCCAAAATTTGGCAGCTAATTCATTTGCGAGGGCGCAGTCTTGAATGAATTCGTTAGCTTTTGCGGCGGCGATCGACTGATCGTATAATTCGATCGCGGTTGCTAAATCACCAGACAATCGAGCGAGTTCTGCATCGACTAGGAGATGCTGATGCAAAAAGTTCTCTGGACAGCTTTTTGCCCAAATTTGCATCTGCTGTTGATTAGTTGCCAACTGTTGCCAGTAGTCACCTTGTTCATTTGAAGTAGCGTCCAAGTACAACGCCGCTAGAGTCAAGGAGTGATAGAAATTAAATTCTGCTAACGAGATGCAGCCTGGAAAGTACTTTAATAAAGCTTCAGCTTCTTGAATGCAGCGGAGAGCTTCAGAGGGACGATCGTAGAGATACAAAACTTGCGCTTTAAAGATTTGGTAGAAACCAATTCCCGCAGAACTCGAACGCTCTTGACAGCCTGCCATAAATTGCTCTTCACTGAGATTCTCTGCGCTGAAATTTTTTGCTTTCGCTGATTGCAGGTTAGAGATAGCTAATTGGCACGCCATCAGCATATCTTTCACTAACTGATTGTTGGTCTGTTCAGCAAACTTAAAGTAGTCAGAAAACTTAGCAGTCAAAGACTCTAAATCTACACCCTGGTAGAACGAATTAATGACTTGATGCCCAAGGTTATACCCCGCGAACTGTAATTCTCCAGACTCTAACCCGGCTTGATATCCCTCCATAAACGTCACCGAATCTTCTTTAAGCGGTCTGACCCAATGATTGACTGAGCCACCGATTACCAGACAAACTTTACATTTCTCAGCCTGATCGTTGAACCTTTCGCTAATGTTGAGGCTGAGTTGACCAAATTCATAGCCCGATCGATAGTCGCCTAGCATTGAACCCAGAATCAAACCATACTCAGAATAGCCATAGGTTGATTCTGGAAGTTGACCATAATTTAGGGAGAGATTCACCAGCTTCATCACTGCAATCAGCCAGAGATCTTGATTGGAAAAGTAGGTGGGCGCTCCTAGTGCCATCAGCAGTTTTGCGGCTGCTTTTTTCTCTGGAATGACCATCTCTGGCTCATTGATCAGCGTTGCGATTTGCGTTCCAGCTAAATGGGCTTTTGCGTTCTCCAGCTCACTGTTTAGCGCTGTTTCTAAATTCGACTCAGGCAAATCGATTCCTAATAGTGATAACGCATCCCGTCCAGCTTGAATCGCTTGATCATACTGTGCTTGCAGTGTGTGAAGAACAATCAACAGCCGATAAATTTCTGTCTTTTCAATGACTGATCTTGCTTTCGTTAAAGTCAAATCAATCAGTTGCTTCGATTGTTCACCGTTGCCGATTAAATATTCAATTTCTGCTTGTTCTCGATGGATTGTAAAGGTTAAATCATAATGCTCTGACCAAGCAACTTCGGTTAAGTTTTTTCTAGCTTGCGTGAGATATTCGCAGGCGGCTGAGTAGGCGGCTGCACTTTTTGCTTTTTTGCCTGCCTGCAAGTTTAAGTTAGCTAACTCCAACTGTTCAGCCGCATCTGTGATCAGCGTCTGACCCACATTGAGATGTCCAACAAGTTCAAAGACTCGATCGCTACGTTTAATTGGAGTCATTTTTGCGAACAGCAGTCGTCCGATTTGTAGATGAACAGACTGCTTTTGACTCTCATCAATCAGCGCATAGGCAGCTTGTTGAACCCGATCGTGGAGAAATCTGTAGTTAAAGTGAACTAAACTCGCATCGTTGCCTATCCGAGAAACTTCTGGTTCGGAGGCTGGTACAATCAATCCTTCTAGCGCGGAGACAAGGGTTTGAGCAATCGCTGAGATAGGCTCTGAACAAATGGTAGAAAGGGTTTTGAGGTCAAAGCAATTGCCAATGCAGGCAGCAAACTGGAGAACTTGTTGAGTGGTAGACGGCAGCTTTTTGAGTTTGCCAATCATCAATTCCACGACATTATCGGTGATGTCGATCGCTTCAATATCAGCAATATTCCACTGCCAATCTTTCTGATTGAAGTCGAATCGTAGCAGTCTTTCTTGATAGAGCGTTTTGAGAAACTCGTTGACAAAAAATGGGTTGCCCTCAGTTTTTCGCATCACCAAGTCTGCTAAAGGTTGAATGGCTGTGACGTGGCTGTGCAATGTCTCTGCAATTAGGTGCGTGACCTGTTCACTCGTCAAGGGAGCAAGCGTGATTTGATGGGGGAAAATTGAGCATTGTTGCAACTCCTCCAGCAAGATCATGAAGGGGTGGGCAGAGTTGACTTCGTTATCGCGGTAGGCTCCGATCAAAAGCAGGTGGCGAGTTTGTTCATCGGTTAGCACGACTTTAATCAGCTTTAAGGTTGCAGAATCTGCCCACTGTAAATCATCGAGAACCATTACCAGCGGATGCTCTGGCTGACAAAAGACCCGAATGAAGTTTTGGAAGACCCGATTAAAGCGATTTTGCGCCTCGGTAGGTGCAAGGGGCACGATCGGGAGCTGTGAGCCAATAATTTGTTCTAGCTCAGGAATCACCTCAATCATCACTTGAGCATTGGCACCCAAAACCGCCGTCAGTTTTTCGCGCCATTGATTGAGTCGGGCTTCGCTCTCGGTGAGCAGTTGCCGCATGAGCGACTGAAACGCGCCGACGATCGCTGAATAGGGAATGTTGCGTTGCAGTTGGTCAAACTTGCCGGAGATGAAATAGCCGCGTCGCTGCACAATGGGTTTATAGACTTCTTGCACCAATGACGATTTGCCGATCCCAGAGTAGCCAGACACCAGCATAAATTCGCTGTTTTGACTGTGAGTGGTGCGATCGAAGGCTTCTAATAACCGTTCAACTTCAGCGTCTCGACCATAGAGTTTTTCTGGGATTTGAAATCGATCGCACTGATCCTGTTGTCCCAACAAAAAAGGAGTAATCTTCTGGTGAAGCTGCCATTCTTGCTGACAAATTTCAAGATCATGCTGCAAACCAGAAGCACTCTGATAGCGGTCTTCTGCCATTTTTGCCATCAGTTTAAGCACGATCGCCGATAGCATAGTGGGAATGGCGCGATCGAGATCCGTCGGCGAAATGGGCTGCCTTGCTAGGTGACAGTGGACGGCTTCTAGGGGATCGGCAGCTTCAAAAGGGAGCCGCTTTGTCAACAGTTGATAGAATGTCACCCCCAACGAATAGAAGTCGGTGCGATAGTCAACGCCGCGATTCATCCGCCCGGTTTGCTCTGGCGACATATAGGGCAGTGTCCCTTCTAACCCATCAGGACTGGTCAGCACCTGCGTCTCTTTGGGTAAGAGCGAGGCAATACTAAAATCAGTAATTTTGACTTGTTTAGTAGCAGGATTGATCAACAAGTTCGCAGGCTTGATGTCTTTGTGAATCACCCGCTTCTGATGGAGTTCGGACAGAATTTGGGCAATTTGAATCGCGATCGCCAAAAACTCGCTCAAATCCAGCAAGTGATTTTTGCAGTAATCTTTGAGGGAAAGGGCACCAAAGTCTTCTAGTATGAGCGCTAGAACGTTGCCCGACGATTCTAGGCTATAGGGACGGACAATGCTGGGCAAATTGAGATCAGTTGCCAGGATATACTGTTTGCGAAAAATCGCGAGTTCTCTCGGTGTCGAGTTTTTATTTTTAAGAAGCTTGATGACGACAGGCTTTTGGTCTACTGATCGTTCTCCCCGATAAACCAAAGTTTTAGAGCTTTCGTAGATTTTTTCTGTAACTTGGTATCCAGAAAGTTTCAACATGATCGTTCTTGGGAAGAGAGGGACATCTAACAGTTAAGGTTTAGCCTTCCCCAAGAAACAGCTTAACCATCAGGCTGTTTAGTGATTAACACGATCGCTTTCAACTCAAACCGCATCTATTACTCGATCGCGCCATACTTCAAGCCCAGTTGTTTGAGCCATTGGCGATAAGCCAGAGAAGCCCGATCGCTTGGTAGGTGAAACTCGGCTTGCAGATCCAACGGCAGACGCTTGGGATTATGAGACTCTAAATTGGCGACATCTTGAAGAATGACTTTATCCTGGAATGCCACCATTTCTGCCTCTGGAATATCGTGGGCATAGTTGAGCGCGCCCCACATCCAACTCAGACATTCTTCTTCACCGATCGGCGTGACGCAATAGAGCAAAACCATGTAGTTGCCATCAACCGTCTCTTTGCGAAGCGATGCCGTTAAGGGGCGGAGTGCCCAATATTCGTAAGATGCGATTCCGGCTTGCCCAGTGCCATCGGGGTCAGGTTGCCAGACGCGGATATCGTGCAGGTAAATGCCGTTCTCACTGGTTGAAACTTCGTAGTCTTCAATGACGGCTTGGTCAGGCTCTCCCAAAATTCCGGCATGAACAAACGGCAAATGCGCGACATCCAGAAAGTTCTCGATCGCTCTCAACCCACTACAGCGGCAAAAATGCGCTCCACTCAAATACGTGCGAAAGGTCGGATCGTCCCATTCGGGAAACGGGGTCACATCCTGCGGCGGATTGCCCAGTGAGACAAAAATTACACCATACCGCTCTTGGACTTTGAAGGATTTTACACACGCTTGTTTGGGTGGCACATAGTTGGGGTGAGCCGGGATGTTTACGCAGTGTCCTTGAGGGTCATAAGCCAAACCATGATAAGAGCAGACCAGCGTATTCTCAACGACTTTGCCACCAGAGAGCCTGACACTGCGATGGGGACAGCGATCTTCCCAGGCGGCGATCACCGCAGTATTTTCTCCTCGCCACAGCACCAAATCCGTATCCATGAGGCGCGATCGTAACAGCGTTCCTGGCTTCAAGTCTTGCGATCGTGCCAGAGGATGCCAGTCATCCAACAACACGCGATCGGTCACTTTGCCATTCGTTTGACTCGCCGAACCTGTTGAAACTGACTCAACCATACCGATCTCCAGAACAACACACTACCGCTCACCCTTGACATAAGGAATGCCCAAAGCAGCCGGAGCCGCACTGCGACCTGTTCTCCACAACAGCGCAACCAGCGTCAGCACATAGGGCAACATCAACAAAAACTCGTAGGGTATATTTTTAAAGCCTAATGCCTGAATGCGATATTGTAGAGCATCGGCAATGCCAAATAGAAGTGCCCCAATCATTGCCCCCCCTGGCTGCCACCGTGAGAAAAAGACGAGAGCGATCGCGATCCAGCCTCGCCCGGCGGTGATGTTTTCGGTAAAAATATTGAGTTGCACGACTGTCAACACGGCTCCGCCCAACCCCGCTAGTGCCGAACCCAGCATGACTGCGCGGTAGCGAATGTGATCAACCCTCAAACCAGACGTATCTACGGCAGCCGGATTTTCTCCTACGGCGCGCAGTTCTAGCCCCCAGTTGGTGCGAAACAAAAAGAACCAGCACAGAAAAACCAGGACTGCGGTGAGATAGACCATCACATTATGGTTAAAGAGAATGTCACCGACGATCGGAATGTCAGAGAACCCTGGAATCGCCCAGGAGTCTAATCCTTTCACCCGTGCCCCCGCCAATCCCGCATTTTGGCGAAACACATAGGACGTTAATCCCTGACCCAGCAGCACCAAGGTTACGCCCGTGACAACTTGATCGCTTCGCAGAGTCACAGTTAGCACTGCCATGATCCATCCCATGACCGCACCTGCCAATAAGCCTGCTGCCAAACCACCCCAGGCAGCGACGCTAATCATTCCGGTAGACTGCTCAATGCTGTGGGCCGTGATAAACCCCGCCAAACTGCCGACTAGCATCACGCCTTCTAAGCCCAGATTCATCACGCCCGATCGCTCGGTGATAATCTCGCCCAAAACTGCCAGCAGCACAGGCACCGCTAATCGGATTCCGGCGGTGAACAAAGCGACCCCAAAACTCCAAGTTAAGACTTGTGCCCACATGATTACAACGACTCCCGTTGGGCGATCGCCTGACCCGCCAACACAAACAACACCACGATCGCTTGAATCACTTGCGCGACTGAAGCCGGAATTTGTAGAACCACATTGAGCGACTGGGCACCGACCATCAAGGCAGAAAACAGCAGTGCCGCGACCACAACGCCCACAGGTTGACGTTGCCCCAACAGAGCGACCAAAATGCCACCAAACCCAAAGTTATCTGAGATGTCACCTTTGAGACGAGTGTAGGTGTAACTCACCTCAATAATGCCAGCCAGCCCCGCCAGTCCACCGCTGATCATTAAGGCAATCAGAATGCTGCGGCTCGTATTAATTCCTGCACATCGCGCCACGCTAA
Source organism: Phormidesmis priestleyi ULC007 (assembly GCF_003003695.1). Lineage (NCBI taxonomy): Bacteria > Bacillati > Cyanobacteriota > Cyanophyceae > Leptolyngbyales > Leptolyngbyaceae > Phormidesmis > Phormidesmis priestleyi. The sequence goes on along the minus strand of NZ_PVWG01000017.1, from coordinate 75,535 downwards.
GACGCGACCCCACTGCCCGAAGCTGCAAACCCAGAGGAGTCTGCCACAGCAGAATGTAGACGACCCCCACCAGCCCAAACGCCAGCAGAACGCCCCAATGCAATCGAGTGCCTAAAAGCGTCGGAATTTGAGCATTGGCGCTAAACTGAGCCGATTCGGGTAGAAACCCATCGGGCTGTTGTAGGGGCACACGAGCCGCATATTGAACCAGCAGAATGCCAATGTAATTGAGCATCAATGTACAAATAATCAGATTCACGCCGCGTTGAAGGTGCAGCAATCCTGCAATGCCACTCCAGATCACGCCTCCTAAGATTCCTGCCATGAACATCAGTGGAATCAGCAACCCAGGACCCAAGTCTGGCAAGGCAAGGGCAACCACACTGCCGCAGAGTGCCCCAATGTAATACTGTCCTTCTGCACCAATGTTCCAGACGCGACAGCGAAAGGCGATCGTCATCCCCAACCCAATGATCAGCAAGGGAGTGGCTCTCAGCAGCGTTTCAGTCAATTGGCGACCTCCGCCAAAGGCACCCGCCAGCATCACGCCATAAGCTTGCAGAGGATTTGCCCCACTCAACTGAAGCAAAACGGCACCCAGCAAGAGTGCCAGCAATCCTCCTAGCAGTGGTGCAAGTGATTTCAGTCGCTTCAAAACCCCTGCATGAGTTAGCGCACTCCCTAAATTCAGAACTGATTCTTCTCTCATTCCTCATCCCTCGCGCGTTCTCTTTTTCCTGCCATGAGCAAACCGAGATGATGAATGTCCGCAGAGGCGCGATCGACTTCCCCCACGATCTCGCCTTCATATAAAACTGCAATGCGATCGCTCAGGCTCAAAATCTCATCCAGTTCGGTTGAGATCAGCAGAATTGCAGCCCCCGCGTCTCGTCGTGCCAGCAGTTGGGCGTAAACAAATTCAGTGGCTCCAATGTCTAACCCTCGCGTAGGTTGAGCTGCCAATAGCACTTGATGGTCACGGTTTAGCTCTCTTGCAAACACCACCTTTTGGGCATTTCCTCCAGAAAGCTTTCCGACCTGCGTCTTAACAGAAGGGGTGCGAATTAAATATTGCTGCACTAAATCAGTCGCGTGTTTGAGAATGTAGTTTATACGCAGCAGCCCTTTCCACTGAAACGGGGGATGCTGGACATCTTTTAAAACTAGATTTTCTGCAACAGAGAACTCAGTCAAGATGCCCATTGAGTAACGATCGGACGGAATGTGAGCCAGCTTTCCGGTCAACAAAATCTCGCCCCGATCAATCGCACGCAACCCGACGATCGCCTCTTCTAACTCTCGCTGACCATTTCCATCCACGCCTGCAAGCCCCACAATCTCACCTGGCTGAATGACTAAATTCAGTCCACGCAAAGCCGGGAGCTTACGATCGCTGATCACCCAAAGATTTTTGATCGCCAAAGCAGGAGGAGAAGCGCTTTGCGGTTTGTGGTTTGTGGTTTGCGCTTCGTCTTCTCGATTCCGAAACAAGCTCACTTCTCTGCCGACCATCATCTTTGCCAGCGATCGCTCAGTGCAGTCTTGAATGGCGATCGTGCCGACTGCTTGCCCATCTCGCAAAACCGTGACCCGATCACAAATCGCCATCACCTCATTGAGTTTGTGAGAAATGAAAACGATCGCCGTTCCTTGAGATGCCAGCATTCTCAACGTTGCCATTAATTCCTGCGCTTCTTGAGGAGTCAGAACCGCCGTTGGCTCGTCCAAAATCAGGATGTTTGCCTGACGGTAAAGGGCTTTGAGAATTTCGACTCGCTGCTGTTCTCCCACCGAAAGCTGCCAGATTTGAGCAGACGGATCAATGTTCAATCCATACTGGTCAGCCAGCCTCTGAAGGCGCAAGTTCAGCCTTTTTGGAGCTTCTCGCAACAGCGTTCGGTTTGAGCCTAGAACGATATTCTCAGCCACGGTGAACGGCTCAACCAGCTTGAAATGTTGATGCACCATGCCAATTCCAGCCGCGATCGCGTCTCTGGGCGATCGCAACCACACACGCTGCTCTTTTAACCAAATTTCTCCGGCATCCGGCTCATACAAACCACAGAGCAAATTCATCAAAGTGGTTTTACCTGCGCCATTTTCACCCAAAAGCGCATGAATTTCACCGGGTTTCACCTCAAAGTCGATCGCTCGATTAGCAATTACGCCCGGAAAGCGCTTGGTGATGCCACGCATTTCTACAGCTAGGGGAGAAGTCGATCGAGCAGAAATCATGGATTGCAAATACACGAATCGTACCCAGAGATTGGCAGAACTAACTTATGTACAATCCTATTTCAGTTGCAAGAGTGGAACAGGCTTCCAGCCTGTACGGGCAAGAGGCCCATTCCACCATTTATTTAGGATTGCTAGGGCGATGGGGATGCGAGCCGATCGACTCGCATCCCCATCGCTGATCAGCCTACTTCGGGACAAATGGAACGGTCAGTTCACCAGAAGCAATTTTGGCGCGGGTTGTCTTTAAAGCGTCAGCCTGCTCACGGGTGAGCTTGTTCTTAAACCCCGGTGCAGCTTCTACATCGATCACCCCGTCCGCGACCCCTAGCTTGTAATACCGATTGGCAAACTTTTTCGCTTGAATGTCTTCGATCATCTTGCTAAACAGCGGTTCTATCTTCCAGAGCAGATTGAGCGCCACCACTTGTGGACCGAGAGACGACATATCCCCAACATAGCTAGTCGCGTATCCTCCCTTAGTTTTGGCTGCCTCGATTTGCCCGATCGTGGGTCCTTGCCCACACCCAATCCAGAAATCGACTCCGGTTTCTGCTTGAGAGAGGGCTGCTTCTTTTGCTTTGGCGACATCATCCCAATTGCCGACTGCTGCACTGGTCAAAGTGGCATCAGGTCGCACTGTTTTTGCCCCCGCTAGCATTGCTTCACCCATCGAGTGGCAAACCGGGATGTCAAAGCCGTACAAAGCCCCTAACTTGCCAGTTTTGCTCAGTTTGGCTCCTATTAGCCCCACCAGGTAGGCACCTTGATAAAAGGGTTGGTCATAGTCAGCCACGTTTGCAGCCGTTTTGTTGATGCCGCCTGCCCACGCAAAGTTAACGTTGGGAAACTCTTTGGCAACCTTAAAGACGGCATCGCCATAGTTGAATGAATGGGCCACGATCGTGCCATATCCCGCCTCAGCATACTGACGTAAAACTCGTTCAGCATCCGCAGGAGAAACCGATTCAGAAACAGCCACATCCATGCCCTTTGCTTTGAGGGCTTGGGTCGCTTTAACGGCTTGCTGGTTCCAAGATTTATCGGTGGGAGATCCATTGATAATCAAGGCAAACTTGGCTGCTTTTCCTTTTGTGGCGTTAGAAGTCGCTCTTGATGAGCTGTCTGCGCTCATTGGGCTGTCTGAGGGAGAGTGAGAGGTCGTCGGCGTAGAGCTACAGGCGGATAGCATCATGAGCGGTGCCGTAAGCGCAAAACTCACTAATGCGTGTTCAAGAGAATGGAAGAAGCGTTTTGAGCTGAGCACAAAATATCTCTGAGACGCGAAGTTCATCGAATGCCTTAGAAGGATGATTGAATATTCCCCTGAGTCAACCCGGAAGTAAAGAGTTCGATTAGGATTATGTTAATCCTCTAGCCGTTCTAAAAATCCTGTTCCAGCTTTTGGAACAGGATCAGGGAATTTGAGTGCATGACGACTTTCGCCCAGATGAGTCAATTTTCTGCGACTTCAAGTACTCTGTGACATCCAGCGCCACCAGCCGATGCCCATCGAGCTGCTCATAAGGCTGCAACTATTAACCCCGCGTCACAAGATAGGAGGACAACAACGGACAAAAATGGAGCTAAGCGGGTTCGAACCGCTGACCTCTGCAATGCCATTGCAGCGCTCTACCAACTGAGCTATAACCCCTCATTGCGTATATTATCATGGCGTAACCCTGATTATCTAGTCAAGCAATCAATCAACTTTGATAAGCTGATAGACGTATCGCCCGCAGAATTGAGAGACGTTCGAGGCTTATGACTGAGACACCCCAAGAGTTGCCTAATTCCGATCGTGAGACGGCTCAGACCGAAGTCGATGCAGAAGCCCTATTAAAATCGCTGCGTCGCAAAGAGGGCAGTTGGATTGAGTGGGGTCAAGCATGTCAGACGTTACAAAAAGCAGGCTACAGCCCCCAAGCGATTTTTGAAGGCACGGGGTTTGAGCCGATTCAACAAAATCAAATCATCGTTGCGTCTCAGGTCTATGCCTCAATGATCAGCGCGGGTGTACCCGAAGCGGTGCAGACTCACTTTCGGCAAAAAGGCAGTGATTCTCTTTACGAGTTACGCATTCTCACCCAAGCCGAGCGAGCCGCCGTCGCTACCTTTGTGGTTGAAAAAGGGCTAGACGTGGATGAAGCGCGAGAAGTTGCCCGTGCGGTCAAAGATATTTCTCGGTTTAAACCGCCAGAGGAGTTTACGGAGCATCCGGGAGATGCGGTGGCTTTGCAGGTTTGGAAAAGCGCGAGAGAGAAAAGTGATTTGCAAGCACGATCGATTCTGATTGCTAAGGGGTTGAGGTTTGCTCACAGTGCGACTGCCCGTAAAAAAATCGAGCAATTGTTGACCGACTTTACCGTCACCGCGACGCGCCCGGCTCCGGGCTTGCCTGTTTATCGGTTAGAAACGGATGAAGATTTGCCTCGAATTTTGCCTGTGGTCGGGAAGTTGCCGCTCACCAAAGCGGACTTGCAAGCGGTTCCGATCGTCGAAGAAACCGGAGCCTTTCAACTCGTGCAGTTTTCTGGAACAGGGGCGTGGGTGCCGATTCCGGGATGGCAAGTGATTCGCACGGCAGAAGACCCGATCGTACTTTTGGGCGACAGCGATCAACTCCCCGCTCCGTTGCCCGGTGCGATCGGAGAAGTCGTGATTGTCGTCGATCGGGCCCAACGCCAGTGGAATGACCAGAGCTATTTTGTGATCGCAGAAGCCGAGCAGTTGCAGCTACGCTGGTTTACAGAATCGCCTGACGTGCCGTTACTGGGTCGAGTAGTGTTAGTCATGCGTCCTAAAAAGGTGCTGGATGAGGACTATACAAAAGAGCTTTGGCAGATTGATGAATAGATTCGCTCAGGATCGTGGATTAAATAACCTGTCAATTTTGTCATTAAATCTCTTGTTCGTCATGGTCGAGATTTTCGCCCCTTAAATCCCCCATTCATGGGGGACTTTGAGCCAAGATTCCCGGTTTCAAAGTCCCCCAAAATGGGGGATTTAGGGGCACAAGCCGACTCAAACGGAGCAACCAACGACCTTATCTACACTCTAGTTGAGTCCGAGAAGTTGCCCCTTAATAAATCCACGTTCCTCAGCACCGATAGCCCTGATAGGGAACGCCCAATCGGTAATATCGATCGGGATCGCGGTTGCAGACCGATCGATGCAAAGAAAGCTGTTGGGGAAAGTCTTTTTTCCTCAAGCCGGGTGCAATAATCCAGAGATTTTGAGGCGAAGCATCGCTGACTTTGGGGCTTTTCAGATTCTCCCAAACTTGTTCATAACCCTGCGATCGCGCCAGAAATGCAAACTTGGTTTGAGGATTATTCTCCAGCAGTGCCAGGGCAAAGCTTAACCCCAAAGCAATGTCTTGCAAATCTTGGTGTGCCATCACCACGAGCGTCGATTCAGCAGCTTTCGACTGCATCGTTCTGGCAACTTGCTGAGGCTGATAAGGTTTGAGAAAGACGCGATCGGATACCACAAATCCACAACTCAACAACCCAAACAGCACGATCGGAATGAGAGTTTTGGGCCACGAGCGATCGCTTTGGGATGGCGGATCTGCAACCACAAATTTACCCTCGGTTGCCACGCTCCACAAACTCGCGCCTATCAAAGCACAGACTGCCGGGTAATAAATAAAGTTATAGCGAGGAACCTGAGTCAGATCTTTGTGAAATAGATAGACGATCGCCAAAAACTCGACTACCACCCAACCGACAAAGCTTGCTAAGGTCAGAGTCTCCCAGTGCATTTCTGGCGTTTGCCAAAGTTTTTGCAGTCCTTTGAACACCTGCCAGGTCAGCCAACCGCTAAACAGCAACATCAGCACCGCCGATGGAATCACGATCCAGAGCGGCTGATTCTCAACGGGAAGGGCGATCGTCATCAATACCCAGCCCGCCAATAGCTGATAGAGCGGCACAATCAGGGTCAACCAACCGGACTGAGTTGGGGCTAACCAATTGGTTTCTGGACGGCTCAAATGACTCAAAAAGGTCGGCATCCAGGGCAAATAAATCAGCCCAATTCCACCGACAGCGAAGAGGAGCGTCAGCCAGGTATGACGATAGAAAGAAATGGGAGCTTTGCGGTTTGAGAATTGAAATTTGAGGAGTAAGGCGACCAGGGTTAGAAGTTGGGCGATCGTCGCCAAAATGAAAAAATAGTGGACGTAGAAACCTACGCCATTAACGGCGATCCAGCCGAGCCAAACGCCGGGTTGCAGTCGTTGCTGCCGAAAATCTTGCTGAATGCGAATCATGCCCAACAGTGCCAGACTGAGCAGCAGCATCGGCACCGTGTAGTGACGGGCTTCTTGAGAGAGGTAGACGGCGAAGGGAGACACCGCCATCACGATCGCGCTTGCCAACCCCGCAGATCTTGAAAAGGCAATTCGATTCAGATAATAAATAGAGAAGATTACCCCGACTCCTGCCAGGGCTGGTAGCGATCGCAGTTTCCACACCCAAGTGTGACTACTAGATTGAAGCCAATTTAACCAATCGTGTAGCCAGCAAAAAAACAGAGGCGGATGAACCGATTGAGTCGAAACGGTTTGAGCGATCGCCGCGCAGGTGGTCGGTTTGAGCGTAAAAAGTTGATCGAGCGCCGACAGCGAAAAGGCTGCCTCTAACGGCACATCGAGATAACTCCGCCCCAAGCTCAAGAGCGCCGTAATCACTTCATCCATCCAAACGGATTTAGCGTCAAGATTCCAAAACCTCAACATTGCGCCCAGAAAGACGACCCCAATCAAAATCAGAGTGCGGGAAAAGATCATAGCGATCGACCGACGTTAGAGACTGCACTCTACACTGGAAAGGAGTTTGTCGAAAGACCGTGAACTACCTACACCAACCGCTACGCAGTCTGGTGTAAGCTTCCAATTTCAATAGGAAGTGCCTTAGATACGGATGACTTACGCCTTCCAACCCTCGGACTTACCTTCCCTCCATTGGCAGTAGCGCTAGTTCCTAACGCCAAAATACGCAAGCCTTCATCTCGAATATTGATCGCCGCGTTTACATCCCGGTCGTGCTTTGTAGCGCAGTTCTCACACTGCCATGACCGGATATCTAAAGGTAGGCTACCCATTCGATTGAGGCAGACTGAGCAGGTTTTTGAAGACGGGAAAAACCGATCAACTTCTTGATAAATCTTTCCATCTTGCCCTGCTTTATAACTGAGCATTCTAGTGAACTCGCTCCAACTTGCATCGTTAATCGCTTTGGCTAAGTTGTGATTTTTCACCAGGTTCTTTACCGCTAAGTTCTCCACGCAGATCACTTGGTTTTCGTTGACCATTTTGCGCGATAACTTATGCAGAAAGTCTTTTCTCACGTTCGCAATTTTCTCGTGAACCCGTGCCACAATGCGACGTGCTTTCTTCCGATTGCTTGACCCCTTCTGTTTACGAGCAAGCCTTTGTTGCTTACGTTTGAGGTTCTTTGAATGCTTTTTCAGCACTCTCGGATTATCAAACTTTGAGCCGTCAGACGTAATTGCAAAGTGGGTTAGACCCAAATCAATCCCAACGGCTTTACCGGTTCCCAACACCTCAACTTCTGGCACCTCATCATCGAATAACAGCGACGCAAAATACTTGCCAGAGGTTGTGAGAGACACCGTTACAGTTTTTAGCTTGCCTTCAAAGACGCGATGAATCTTTGCTTTGATCACGCCCAACTTTGGCAGCCTCAAGCTCTCATCGGTGATTTCAACATTCTGGGGATATTGAATCGACTGTTTACCGTGCTTTGATTTGAAGTTGGGAAACTCCGTCCGCCCCTCAAAGAAGTTGATAAACGCCCTCGACAGGTTGAGAGACACGCTCTGCAAGACCTGGCTGTAAGGCTCTGCTAACCATTCAAACTCCTTCTTGAGGGCGGGTAATCGGCTGTTCATCCCCACCTGAGATAAGCCTTTCCCGGTTTCTTTGTAGAGTCGATTGGTTTCAGCCAACGAGTTATTCCAAAACCAACGGGCACAGCCAAACGCTTTTGATAGCGCTTCTTGCTGCTCATCGGTCGGATAAATTCGTACTTTGACTGCGCGTTTCATGTCTTTATCTTACTACAATTTGTGATTAGCAGTAAGAGGTATTGATCAATAGTCTGTGTTGATATTTAGGAGACTTGCAATATCTTGCCTATCCCGATGGTTCTCCAGCTTCGGTGAAGACCACAATCGGGACGGCAAGATATCGCATTGGCTTTCATCCCGCCGCTAAAATGAGTACATCTATAGCGGGGGACTTCCCGCCGACTCAGTTAAGGAAAGTTTGTGCTATGAGCGGTCAAGCCCCGTCTCCACGAATCATTGGCTTAACGGGAGGCATTGGCATGGGCAAAACAACGGTCTCCGACTATTTAGACAAAACTTATCAACTGCCCATTTTAGATGCTGATATTTATGCAAGAGAAGCTGTGCAGCCCGGATCGATCGTCCTCGAAGCGATCGTGAATCGCTACCAATCCAAAATTTTGTTGTTAGATGGAACGCTCGATCGTCGCCAGCTTGGGGAGATTATTTTCACCCAGCCATCAGAACGCATCTGGCTAGATGAGCAAATTCATCCCTATGTGCGGCAAGCGTTGAGTCGAGATCGAGATCGTCTGATCCAACACTCACATCAGACGATCGTCCTAGTGATCCCGCTGCTGTTTGAAGCTCAAATGACGGATTTGATCACAGAGATTTGGGTAGTCTCGTGTTCGCCAGATCAGCAGATTCAGCGTTTGATGCAGCGTGGAGCGTTGAGCCTAGAGCAAGCAAACGCGCGAATTAACAGCCAAATGGCGATTGCCGAAAAGCGCGATCGAGCCGATGTTGTATTAGAGAACACTTCAACGTTAGAGGATCTTTTAGAGCAAGTCGATCGAGCGATTGATCACCCATTCTCGCCAAATTCGACAAAATCTTACGGCTGACCGCTAGACTGTCTATGGTTTGGGTTCTGATACATTCCTTCAAATTGCAAGTTCTAACATCACTTGATAAACGGCTATGGGCGCAACGCTAGAACAAATCGCTGGCTTTCTAGACAACAAAGACTGGAAATATCGCCTAGACCCCGAAGAGTCTCGCATTCTGACAGGCGTGTATGGTGAAAACATCGAAGACTTTCTGATCGTCATTCAGCTAGACGAAGATGGAGAATTTTTTGAGATTTTTGCGCCCCGCGTTTTAGCAGGAGTCAAAGACCATCCTCACAAGACTGCAATTTTGCAGACCATGCTCTGCATCTCCTGGGAAACCAAAATGCTTCAGTGGGAATATGACCCCTCAGATGGTGAAATCCGCGCCATCATTGAGTTTCCCCTTGAAGATGCAATTTTGACCGAACGCCAGTTTTATCGGTGCCTGCACAGTCTCGTTCAGCTAGTGGATGAGTTAGCAATGCCTCGCCTACAAGCCGTAATGGAAACCGGAGAAGACCCCGGCGACCTCGAAGAAGGCGAACGGTTACTGCTGGCCTTACAAGAAGAAGCGCCCGGACTGTTAACCGTCTTAGAACGCGCGATGGAAGCCCGCAAACGACGCGGCAGACACTTGCCAGAGAAAGAGCCAGACAAAGAAAAAGAAAAGGAATGACCGTAAATCCACGTCAGTTCGATGAGTTCTTTCGCTTCGTTCTTCAGCGCTTCAGCCCCCTAAATCCCCCAAAATTGGGGGACTTTGAACCTAAGTTCTAGGCTTGAAGTCCCCCAGAATTGGGGGATTTTGGGGGCAGCCCAGATTTGCAACCGTAGCGAAAAGCTTCATCGAATTCACGTTAAATCCAGTCATCGTTTCGTGGCGCAGTCGTCTCGACTGCCAGCAGGCAAGATGCCTGTCCCACCGTTGCTGAACTTCCGTCTTAATAGACTAGTCTTCGATCGCTTCTCCGCCCACGACGACATCTCGAATTCGCAAGCTAGGGCCGCCACAACCTACGGCTAAACCACTCTGTCCGCCTTTGCCGCAGCCGCCTGACTCATCCCAATAAAAGTCATCGCCGATGCCTTCGATGTCTGCCAGGGTTTTAAAGGCATTGCCAGAGAGGGTGACATCCCGTACAGGTTCGGCAATTTCGCCATTGCGAATCATCCAAGCCTCGCCGGCCGTGAAAGTAAACATCTCGCCATTCGTCATGCCGCCTAACCAGTTACGGGCATAAACCCCTTCCTTGATGTCGCTAAACAAATCTTGAACCGGGGTTTTGCCTCGCTCGATCCAGGTGTTGGTCATGCGAACGATCGGGGGAAAGTGGTAGTTCAAACAACGAGCGTTTCCGGTAGGAGCCTCTTCGAGCTTGCCAGCCGTCTCACGCGAGTGCAGACGACCCACTAAAACCCCGTCTTTGATCAGTTGTGTCGTGGTTGCCGGAACGCCCTCATCGTCATAGAAATAGCTGCCTCGATGCCCTTCAAGCGCGGCACCATCAAAAATCTGCAATTCTGGCGAACCGAATCGTCGCCCCAGGCTCATCACTTCTAGCAAATCTGGGTTTTCATAGGCCATATCGGCTTCTGAGAGGTGCCCAAACGACTCGTGGACAAATAGCCCAGATAAAATCGGATCAATCACCACCGTGTAGGCATTGCCCTTGACTGGAGGCAGCGCCAACGAGTCAACGGCTCTTTGAGCCGCGCTGCGAACTTGCTCATCCAACCCCATCAGGTCTTCATAGGCTTTGCGAGATCCGATCGTTTCTCGCCCCGTTTGCACCGTTTCTCCATTTCGAGCAGTGGCAGCAAAGCGCATCTCAATATCGACCCAAGACTGTTCAATAAACGTGCCGTCTGAGGTGGCCAAAATCATTTTCTGAGCGCTGTCACCATAGCGAACCGAAACCGTTGCGATTTTGGGATTAACCGATTGCAAAAGTCCGCCATAGTATTGACACAGCGATTTTTTTTGCGCGAGCGGAATCTGTCGAGGGTCAGTGCCCGTTAGCGGCAGGGTGCAGATGTCTTGAACCGGATCGATCGGGGCAAGAATCGTTTCATCAGTGCCCACCAGCCGAGCCGCCGCGATCGCGTCTTCAATTCGGTCAGACAGGGTTGACAGTTGATTAAAACTAGCAAAGCCCCAACCGCCTTTGTGGCAGGCTCTAACCTGCCCTCCGATCGAGATTCCCTCACTCAGGGTTTCAATCTTGGTGCCCCTGAGCAAAATATCGGTGCCCTCAGCCGCCTCTAAACGAATGGCTAAATAATCAACCTGAGAGCGATAACGACGAACCAAATCAGCCAGGAGGTTTTTGGTGTCAGCCAGGGCATGGGTCATTGCTTTTAGAAACCTTATCGACTGTCTCTATTGTGCAATCGATCGAGACGGGTTGCACAAATCAGCCTCCCATAAAAAGTCCCGTGACTCAAAGCAGCCTTTAGCAGCCGTCAAGATCACGGGCAAAGCTTATAAAAAATCTAGGGTGCAAGCAGGTTAAACGCAACCCACGAGCCTAGTCTTTAGAGTTACGTAGACGAATCAACTGACGACGCATCTGGGGTGAGGCTGCAATTTCAGAAATTTCCTGTGCCTCTACCTCAACTTGGATAGGCTCCATATATTCATCACTGCCGCAGGCGAAGGCATCAAGCAGCATCTCTAGGAGTTGTTCGCGGTCTTTTAGCACCCGCTTTTCCTCAACTAATCTGAACTTGAGGTGAATCTCACACTCGTAAACACCCACTTCATGGTTATCTGTGGGCTGATATTCCAAGGAATCGTACTTCATTTAGGAAAGCAGTCCCTACGACGCTGCGATTGGATAAGGGCTTCAAATCAGGATTGGCGGAAAACCTTGCATTCTACTGCCCATACTTTGAGCAACCGAATGCAAATGTTTCTTCATGGGATTAAACCTAGCATCTTCAGAAACTAATTCAGATCAGCTAGATAGCTGAATCATCAAACTAACAGTGTGAAATTTGAGAATGTAAAAGCGTTTGTTCATTTCAATGAAGTCCACTAATACGTTCCTTAATCGAAAGGGGGATTACGGTCAGTTATAGGGGAGTTAATCGTGAATTAGTACCGTAATAACACTCATCTTTGAATAACCGAAAGTTGTAGGAACTTAGCGAGAAGATAGAAGGTGCTTGATTGCTTGAATAATAGTCTCTTCTCAAGGCTGTGAATGGAGCCAGCAGAAACTTTTGCTTGACTAAAAAGTGATCTAAATCACGTCAATAAGGCCAACGCAAAGCTGTATTTTTATATACTTATATAAAAGCCTTATACTTAATTTCATAGAGGTTTGATTGTCCAAACAGCGATGTTTAGGAGATTTTCACTCTTATTTCTAATCTTAAGAGGTAAAAACATTAATGCGGTTTTGGTATTATTAAAAACCTAGCTAACTCCGTGATTAAGTTATTTCCGAAGCTAATTATTCTCAGGCCGAGAAGAAGGTTGTCCTAGTTAAAGTTCTATTTAAGCAGTCAGTACTGATTGAATATATGTGATTTATTTAACTTTGATCTACTCGCTTTATTTCTTGAATAATCAAAATTTAGCTTCGTCACACTGATATTTACCCCGATCAGGACTGTAAATTCAATTAATTCTCTATATATATAAATTATTTCATCGCTCATCAAACCTACGATAAATTGTATTGAGCTGACAACCTAGAAACTACATTAGAGACGATCGAAGTAATCACCTTGCGTGGGCCACTAAATATAGAATTTCAGTAAAACCACTGAAGAACATTCACTGTTAGATGAATTTTCTAAAAAGATTTGCGGCTCTTTATGTAGTTTTGATGTTGATGCTTAAAATCAGCCTGAACAATTCCCAAACCAATCGAATTGATGATGAGTTCATAATCCATCAAACTGCGATCGAGTGCCTTGACAGTGGGTTATCGCTGCGATCGATAAACAGGCAGCGTAAAGTGAAAGCAACTGCCCTGATTGGGGACAGAATCAACCCAAATCTGCCCATAGTGGGCCCGAACGATGCGTTGACAGAGCGATAACCCAATCCCGTAGCCCTCTTGAGCTTGATCTCGCTGAAGGCGGAAATGATCTTCAAAAATCCGTTCCCGATTTTCTTCGGGCACACCTGGCCCGTCGTCACAAATGCTGATCTGCACTTTTTGAGCCGTGCGGTGCAGCATCGAGATGTGAATGGTGCCCTCGATCGGCGTATATTTCGCGGCATTGTCGAGGATATTCGTCAAAACCTGGCGCACTCGCTCTTCGTCAGCGTAGACGATGGGCAGATCGGTCGGAATGTCTGCATCCACTTTCTGCGACTTGGCATGGAAGCGCTCTTCTAAATTCTCTAAAACCGTTTGACAAAGGGCACCGAGTTCTAGCTTTTGCGGCAAAATTTGAAGTTCAGCACTGGTGCCTCTAGCGGCTTGTAAAATGTCAGTGATCATGCGATCTATGGTGCGAATCTGCGATCGCCCGTGCTTCAACAACTGAGCAGTCAGCGCCGGGGTGAGACGATAGCCCTGCCCCTCTTGAGCCTTATGACCCATTTCTAGCGTTTCGATGGCGATCGACGCTGCCGTTAGCGGATTTCGCAAATCGTGAGCCAGCATTGAAATAATCTGATCTTTAAACTGAAGCTGCGCCTGAAGATCTTCTTTTTCTTTTTTGAGGTTAAAGATTTGATCGGCTAGCTGCAACAATTCAGAAGAATGCGCGATCGAGGAAATCTTTGGAGGCTGATCTGAAACAGGAGATTCGGTTTCTTCGAGCACAGAGCCTTCTAACTCAGCCCGGTTTTCTAAAAAGTCTGCAACCGAGGCTTGCCAGCGTGACCAACAATTTTTGAGTTGAGCAACCAGATTCGTTCCCGTCAAGGTCTGTCGAGGGTCGGGATGAATTTTAATTAGGGCAGGAGTCGCCACCAAGCGAAAATGCTCGGCTAAATGAGGCTGTTCGCCAACATCAATCACCTGAAGCTCAAACGGATAGTCGGCTCTAAGATCGGTCAAAAAGCGGCGAATCTGCTGGATTTGCTCTTTTGCCTTGGGTCGCTGATCGACAAACAGCAAGATCTGTAAGGGCACTTCAGCGTTTGTTAACTTTTGGGGAGGTGCCTGCATCGTCAATGAGTTGCTACAGACGGGGCTAGTTGACTATCAGGACAGGTTAACTGGGCTTGACTGAGCTGAAACATCGCACGATTGCAGTTCTCTCTAAGAGACTACAACGCTATACTGACGACTTTAGGTAGGAATGCTAAGGATCAAGCTAGGATTTAGTATCCAAAACAGATCGAGCCGTTTACCTGGGACATCTATAGATTATCGCGTTCTGGCAAGGTCTGTGAGCAGGTTTACCAAGTTTCTTTGACGCACTCCCCAGCCCTCAAGGGACGGAAATTCTGGGTTCAAGCAGCGATCGCAGGCAAGCCCGTCTTACATCACCTCGCCCACTGGACAACGCCCTGCCCAGTTTTTGAACAAGTACAACTCAAAAAATGAACCGTATGTTCAACCGATTCGTACAAAGTTTTACCCAGATCGCGATTCAGATCTGGAACGCTATACCTTGCTGTCATGGTTCAGAGGTGTACCGAGATTTGACTCTTCGCGTACAAGTTCAATCGTACCACTGGTTGTATCCCTGTTCCTGAACTCTGCCGCCTAACCTCGGCGCGGGAACCCCTTTTACATCCCCATGCGTGAACAACAGGGGCTTTAAGGGTTCCCGAACCCTCCATTCCGGTAAAGTGAAAATAAGAATCGTCGAGACTGAGGCTGATGAAGATTTTGGTATTGACCTGGGAGTTTCCACCGCGGATTGTGGGCGGCATTGCCCGTCATGTAGCAGAGCTATACCCAGAGTTGGTCAAGCGGGGGCATGAAATTCATCTGATCACGGTGCAGTTTGGTCAGGCTCCTCACTATGAAGTGGTCGATGGCGTAGCAGTGCATCGGGTCAGTGTAGACGAGAGCCAAAACTTCTTGCACTGGGTCGCCAACATGAACGACAGCATGGGTCGGCATGGCGGCAAGCTGATTCGCGAGGAAAGCGCGTTTGAGATCATTCATGCTCACGACTGGTTGGTGGACGATGCCGCGATCGCGCTCAAGCATCTGTTCAAAATTCCGATCGTGGCGACGATCCACGCGACTGAGGGCGGTCGAAATAACGGCGTTCACACAGAGGCGCAGCGCTATGTCAATGAGAAGGAGCAGCGATTGGCATACGAGGCATGGCGCGTGATTGTCTGCACAGACTTTATGCGGCGAGAAGTCGAGCGATCGCTATACACGCCCTGGAACAAAATCGATGTGGTTTATAACGGCATTCGGGCTGAAAAAAAGCAGCGTCACCCAGGGTTTGACTTGCAAGCCTTTCGGCGGCGGTTTGCGGGAGATGACGAGAAAATTGTCTATTACGTGGGGCGAATGACCTACGAAAAGGGCATCTCTGTAATGCTCAGTGCCGCGCCAAAAGTGCTGCAAGCAATGGGAACTCAGGTGAAGTTTATCTTTATTGGCGGGGGCAACACCGATTATCTCAAGGGGCAAGCCTGGAATTTAGGCATTTGGCAAAAGTGCTATTTCACTGGGTTTATGCCCGACGAAGATCTCGATCGATTTCAGACGATCGCCAACTGCGCCGTGTTTCCAAGTCTCTATGAACCGTTCGGCATTGTGGCGTTAGAAAGTTTTGCGGCACGGGTGCCTGTGGTCGTGTCAGATGCGGGTGGCTTGCCTGAAGTCGTTCGTCATGGCAAAACAGGGGTCGTGACCTGGACGAACAATTCAGACTCTCTCGCCTGGGGCATTATTGAGGTGCTGAAGAACCCTGATTATGCCCAGTGGCTGGTCGAAAATGCCTACAAAGATTTAGCCGTTCGGTTTAACTGGGCAAAGTTGGCACAGCAAACCGAGGCGGTGTATGGGCGAGTGCTGCATGAACGATCGCAGGTCGAGTGGTAACTTTCTAAATTGGCTGACGCGAGACGTAAAGATTGATCTTCTGGGCGAGTGTTGGCTCTGCGATCGTGATAATCAGTGAGTGTCGAACCACGATCGCACAACCTAAAAAGCGCAATGGATCAAGCAGAGAAGATCACTTGGTTAAAGCAAAATACAGTGCTGGAGTCGCTCTCAGACGAGACAGTAGGCGCGATCGCGGCGGCAATTCAAGAAGAATCGGTGCAAGAAAATCGACGATTGGTGCTAGAAGACACGATTCCTCCGGCGGTCTACATTTTGCAGGCGGGGCGGGTTGAGAGCTATCGCACGAGTCAGACCGGGGTTGCCACAGCGACCAGTTTGCTGCCCGGTGCGATCGTCTATCTCAAAGAGCTACTCATTAACGCTGCTGCTGAAGACACCACCATTACCCTCAGTGATTGTGTGGTGTGGGAGATTCCACGTGCAGAATTTCTGGCGCTCACTCAGCAATATCCAGAGATTTCGCAGACGTTTTCTCGCTCTCTGGCAACCGAGTTAGAACTGGTATCGGCTCAACTCGCCTTTGAACGAGAGCGGCAGAGCGCGTTGCGCCCCTATGTTGTGCCCAAGGTCAGACGCGGCATTGTCGGCACCAGTCGCTATGCGGTGAGAATTCGGCAAGAGATTAAAAAAGCGTCTGGCGATCGCCAATCAGTGCTGATCTTTGGCGAACCTGGATTAGAAAAAGACAATACGGCGGCACTGATTCATTTTGGGTCGGACGATCGTAAAGAACCGATGATTCAGGTGAACTGCAACACCCTGCAACCGAATGGCTCAGAGCTATTCGGGCGAGGCAACAAACTAGGACTGTTAGATTGGATCGGACGCGGCACGATTTTGCTCAATAACTTAGAGGCGATTCCCGTTGAGTTAGAAGAAAAATTGGCTCAACTGTTGGCAACTGGCGAGTTTACGCCCATAGATCGGGAGGGCACAACCCCAACTCCGCGACCGTGTGAAGCTCGGATCATGATGACTTCTGAGAAAATTCTGCCCCGATTAGAGCGCGGAAAACTGGTCGGACACACGATTAAAATTCCGCCGTTAAGAGTTCGCAAGGCAGATATTCAGGCTCAAATTGAATATTATCTCAGCTTGCTGTGCCGCTCTAGAGGCATTCCCAAGCCCAAAATCACGCCAGAAGCGCTGCGCCGTCTGCAAGGCTATGACTTTCCGGGCAACGCGATCGAGTTGCAAAGCCTGATTGCCCGCGCTCTCACCCAATCAGACGGAGCCGCAGAGCTGACGGAAGAAGTGTTTTGGTCAGCGAGTCTCAAAAATCGGCGGTTTCGGATCAATTTGCTCAATGCTTATCCCAAACTGCGGCAGTTTCTTCGCAGCCCCTGGTATCCCGATCGCCTAAATTATGGTTTCACGTTGGGATTTTTTGCCGTCGTCGTAGCGGTGCTGATGTGGGGCCCCCAAACCCGCGATCGTAACGTGGCGCTCAATTTCTTTTGGGCGTGGTGGTGGATGCTGATGTTAGCGGCCTTTCCATTTGTGGGGCGGCTGTGGTGTGCGGTTTGTCCGTTTATGATTTATGGCGAACTGGCCCAAAAATTTTCGTTGTGGATCTATCCCCGAAAGCTTCAGCCCTGGCCCCGTCAAGAAGCCGAAAAGTGGGGCGGCTGGTTTATTTTTGGGATGTTCGCCCTAATTTTGCTCTGGGAAGAACTGTGGAATCTAGAAAATGTGGCTTATCTGTCGGGCTGTCTGCTGCTGCTGATTACGGCGGGGGCGGTGATTTTTTCGCTGCTGTTTGAGCGCCGATTTTGGTGCCGTTATTTGTGCCCGATCGGAGGCATGAATGGCTTGTTTGCCAAGCTGTCGATGGTCGAACTGCGCGCCCAGCAAGGAATTTGTTCGGCTAGCTGCACAACTTATCAATGCTATAAAGGCGGGCCTCAAAAGGGCGAAGGTCTAGAGACGGGTGGCTGTCCGGTTTATTCTCACCCGGCTCAACTTCAAGACAACAAAGATTGCGTCCTCTGCATGACCTGTCTCAAAGCCTGTCCCCATCGATCGGTCGAACTCAATTTTCGACCTCCCGGCATCGAACTCTGGACGACCCACAAACCCAGCTATGCCGAGATTTCCCTCCTATTTTTGCTGTTTGGTGCGGTGTTTCTGCATCGACTGCCTGAAATCGAACAACAGTTTGGACTAAATTTACAGCTCGATAACTCTGGCATTCACGCTGGAGTGTCGGTTTTGGCGCTGTTGATTCCCTCTGCGATCGCGCTTGTCGCCCATGCCTTGATTCGGCTATTTAATGCCAAGCCACGTCCTTTTCTAGAACTGGCTTATGGTTATTTACCGATCGTCTTAGGCAGCAGTCTTGCTCACTATTTAAGATTAGGCTTAACCGAAGCAGGACGAGTTATTCCAGTGACGATCGCCACGTTTGGCGCAGATACTCAAAATCTTTCTTTACCCATTGCTGTTGCTGATCCTGCCGTGATCGCGTTCCTTCAGGGCGTAGCATTCATTTTCTCATTTTGGCTGAGTGTTTTTCTGACTCAAAAAATTGCCCGTCAGCCGATTTGGAATTTATTGCCGCAGCATGTTGCAATGGCAGCGATCGGGTCTATGCTATGGGTGATCACGGTGGGTTGGTAATACTAATCTTAACAATGTAGTTATTACTACACCCGTGCATCACTCGATAGGGTTATTCCTTCGTCAGACAGGTTTTTTATCGCAATAAATCGTCCATTATTAGCCAAGCGAGAAATTATTCAGTAGAATTTGAACTCATTGGACTAAACGAGTCTCCTAGAAAGCGTCATGGGGAAAACAAGCGGAAAAGGGAATAAGCGGAAAACACTCTTTGCAAAGGGTGCTGTTCGTCGTTCTGAAGAAAAGATGTCTGGAGCGCGTGCTGAGATCAGCGTCGATCGGCAGCGTCTACTCAATCAACTGGTGGCATTTGTTCAGCGCTATCCCGTTCTGGTGTGGAGCGGAGTGTGGGTCTTGCTGGTGCTGATGATCTGGCTCGGTGTGACGGGGTTGCTGCACGTTGATACGGTCGAGGTCGAACCGCCTCAGCCCGGAATTGTGACAGACGCACCTCAAATTCCTCAGCTAAAACCGCGACTTCAAGCAAAACCTGCCTCTTCGTTTGGGTTGCTTGCCGCGATCGCTGTCAGTTGTGGCGTGACTTCTCTACTTCTTGCCAAGCAATTTACGTCTGCTAAACCCCAACGCGGACTCGTGATCAAACGCCAAAAAGCCTTTGCTGACAATGCCGAGATAGCAACGCATCAGCCGCCTCAAGAAGTCGAGTCTAAGCTGGCAAAACAGCCCCCTGCCGATGCGGTGTTTCGACGAGCGACTCCGGTTAAATCCCAGCCCACCGTAACGGTGTTGCCAGCCGAAGAAAACCATCCCTTAGATTGGGGCGACGCAAGCTTGGCAGACAGAATGGATATTCGCAAGCAAAAATCGCTCTCTAACTACCTCTAGGATCGTGGATTAACGTCAGTTCGATGAGTTCTTTCGCTGCGTTCTCCAGCGCTTCAGCCCCCTAAATCCCCCATTCTGGGGGACTTCAAGCCAAAATTTCCGGTTCAAAGTCCCCCCAATTTTGGGGGATTTAGGGGGCTTCCCAAATTTATCATCGGAGTGAACCACTTCTATCGAACTCACGTTGGATTAAATAACCTGTAAAACTCGTCAGCGGCTTCTGCTCTCCTCACGAAGTGGGGCGAAGCCCTCGCCAACCCTTCTCCTTGGGGAGAAGGGAGTTAGATTCTCTAGTTCCCTCTCCCTGGGGAGAGGGCTAGGGTGAGGGCGAAGTTTCACCTTAATAAGCCACGTTCCATAGTCAAGATTTCACAGCCAATAGAGCCTTCCAGTCAGCGATCGCTTCTTCGCTCCAGAGCCAGTCTTTAGCTAAAGCATCGGGTTGAAACTGGATAGGAGCCTGTCTGAGTACCTGATCGCGCAGCTTAACCGCCTCACCTTTGAACCGAGCCTGTCGATCGGCAGGCTGACCCGGTGCAGATTTTATTGCCACCAGTGCCAAGCCTGAATAGGCAACCAAAGCCTGTTGAGAGGGGGTTTTAATGTCTCCCTGTCTAGACTTTTGCTGCTCTTTGTCCAGCGCGATCGCTTGAATCCAAGCATCACTGGCGCGCTTAAGATTGCCCTCACGGTAGTAAGCAAAGCCCAAAGCCGTGTAGTAGCCTGGGTCAGGCTTCCTAACCGCAGTTTCCCAAAAGCGACGGGCATCAACTGCGCTGTAGTTGATGTTGCGGGTCTTCATAAACTGCCAAGCCAACCGACCTCGCAAAAAACTGGTCGCAGGCACATCTTTCTCTGCCGGGAGCGTCTGTAAGGCAGATCCCGCCGCAGGCAAAGCGCCCCGATCGAGCAGTTCCTCTACCGCTTCCTGCCCGGCTTTTAAGTTGCCCTGGCTAAAATTGGTTGTAGCAGTTCCAGTCAGGCTATTGGTGTCAGCTTTAGCAGGATTTGTAGACGTTTGACTAGTAGACGGCTGATCGAGACTAGGAATTCGGCGTAGAAGGTCATCTGGGCTAGAGCTAGGTGACGAGCTAAACTTAGAAACTCCCCAAATGCCCAGTACTACTGCCGATGCGATGCCAACCCCTGCGATCGCCGATTTCCAAGGCAGACGCAACTTTCGCTTTGTGGGCATCTGCCCATAAATACGCTCAAAGGGAACAGTGTTTAACCCAAAGGGTGCGGGTTGAGACGGTTGGATCATAGGAGCAGGAGCCTGTTGCGCGATCGCCGACTGACTGCCTAAAGTCTCAAGGTCTGACTGTGAAGATAAATCTGAATTAGGTAGATTGTGAGTCTTGTATAGACGTTGCAGATTTTGCTGAACGTGCTCGTAGTGGGGTTCTAGCCGCAACGCTAATTGGTAGGCAGCGATCGCTTGAGGAATTTGATCCCCATAGGCTTCGAGAGCAATTCCCAATTTGCTGTAGGCTTCGGCCGACGGGCTGAGTTGAATTGCATCCCCATAAACCCCGATCGCGCCTGCTACATTCCCCTGAGCAAACAGCATATCGCCCAAGGTGATATAGTCTTCAGCCCCGTTGAGCTGTAGCTCGATCGGGTTAGGCTCTTGTTCAGCCTGCTCCTCAAATAGAGCCTGATCTCCAGAGGTCTCTCCAAAAGGATTCGCAGTCTCTCCAGAAAGCTGTTTAAACAAATCCAGAACGGCATCTCGATCGGCTTCATCTGGCTCCTCATAATGATCTATCTCGTCTGAATCGAGCGGAGCAGTCACCCTTAAAGGCATGGATGCCGATGGAACGGCGGGGCGATTCTCGATCGGGCGTTCTTCAAACCGAGTCTGAGCGGAATCAGGGTCAAGCGGAGGCTGCAAATAGCCATCAAAGTCAGGATGCAGATACAGAATCGGCAATGCCCAATACAACTGATTTGAGCCGTAGGAAGACAGTAGCCCTTGTCTTGCCCGACTTAAACTGAGGTCGATCGACGATCGCTGCCGCAAGTTGCGATAAAACAGACGACTCAAGGTCAGCGCCACATCGTCTGGAATGCGCTCTGCCATTGCCAACACAGCCGGAACACCTCGTCTCAGCAGTGCGTCTGCCAGGTTGCCATTTTCGGCTTCGCTCGTCGGGTCAGACGTAGCCGTGTAAACGCCTCGACAAGAGTTAAAAACTGCCATGCGGATGCCGTTGTTAACTAACAGACCCGCTAAATCGTCACCGCTCAAAACTTCAGTTAACCCCGTCTTATCGCTGACCAGATATAAATCGCCGCCCGACTCGCCCAGATTGCTGTGCCCTGCATAGTGCAAAACTTGATAGCAGCCTTGCTCTAGGGCTTGGGTGAGCTGCTCCCTGCCGGGCTGGTCAAGAATGGTGAGTTCGATCGCGGGCAAAGGCGCATTGCCCGATCGGGTCGCTTGCTCTCGCTGAAGTTCTTCATTCAGGTGATTGGCTTCTTGTCGGAGCGCCAAAACTTCTTGATCGGTAGGAGCCGCCAGCACCATGAGAATTTTGAGCGGTTGATTTTTCTCTAGAGTTGGCAGAGGTTGAGACTGCAACACCGTCGCCATTGGCGCAAACGCAGACTGATAGCGCGAGAAAATCACGTCAGTTCCGGTGGCGAGGGGGCGACCTCCCGCATTCAGCACTTCCCACGGCAGGCGAGGCAAACGATCGCCCCGCAGACCTAGCCGCAGCCGCAGATCTTCGCGTCGGTTTTGGGCAACCCCTTGGGCAGTCACCCAGCTATCGCGAATGGTGCCTTGAAATAGAGCGTTGTAGAGAGTTTGCCCTAATGTCAACAGGCTATGAGAAAGGGAAGATTCTGCCGGATCGCCACTCGTCGATCGCCCCGGAAAATGCCCACGCAGCAGCCCCAGTAAAGGATCGTGCATGAGTTGACCCGCTTGTGCCAGCCATTCATCGACGTTCCAAGTGACTAGCTCCTCGGCTAATGGCACCCCTGGCGACACCCGTTCTGTGCGAATCCAATACTCGTCTTCTCTGACCGGAGTCACAGAAATATAGAATTCCTGAGTCACAACTACTCTCCAAGAAGACCTAATCTATTAGCAATACCCAAATTTAACGATCGACTTTCCATATTCCTCATAACCACTGATAAAAGCGGCAGATCAGGCAAAATCTTTGAAATTCGGACCTTTTGAAGAATTTTTCAAAACTTCCTGTTTCCAGGATTACAAATTTTTGACCCTTCTTGCACACAATCTATAGCAATCCTGAATGATTTGTGGGATGGGCATCCTGCCAGTACAGGATAGAAGCCTTCCACAAAGCACAAAGGGCTTTATGCATGAATACTCTCGACGAAAAGTCGTTACCGAAAGTTCATTCAACTGGCGCATTTATTTCCGGGAAGCTGCGAAAACTCTGGAATTAGGAGTTGGTAGATGCACCCTGATTAAAATCCTCAGTCCATGCCTAGTGGATTGGGGATTCTTTTTATCTGGGGATGCGGTGACGCGGTGTCCGACTTTCCTAAAACCGCCCAAAAGCAGCCCTCACCCTAGCCCTCTCCCGCAGGTGAGGGAACCAGAGATCGGTTGAAAGTCCTTCACCCAGCGCTCCTGCCGTGTATACATAAGTCCTTTCGCTTCGTTGTGAGCGGCTTCTGCCCCCTAAATCCCCCCTTCTGGGGGACTTTGAAACTGAAAGTCTGAGGTCAAAGTCCCCCAGAAGGGGGGATTTAGGGGGCGACCTCCAGCAATCCGAACTTGAAGCAATTAGTGTATACACAAGCTCCTGCGGGAGAGGGATTTGGGGTGAGGGTTCTTAGTTGCATATCGCACGAGCTATCTCCCTTTGAGTGATATCTATCGCTGGGCAGAGTTATTAATCGTCTAAGCAACTGAAAATGTGTGCGGTTCTGCTGTGGTTTGGACACGATCGCCCCTTTCAGACCGATAAAAAATGCGCCCTTTCTCCCGATCGCTGAAGAATGTTGACCACCAATCGCTCTCACAAATCGGTTTGTTCACGGGTCTGCTGGTAATCACGATCGCGCTAGTCATCTTATATGTTTCAAGTGAGAAAACCTTTTATTGGTGGGATTACACCACTTATCAACGGCTGCTTGACGAAACGGAATCTGCCTTTCGCACTTCACCTCTTCGAGCGCTGATTAGCACTTGGCGATCGGCTGGAAGTGATTATGGCAAATACCCGACCCTATTGCTCTTGCCGTTGCGATTTGCGTTTGGAGAGTCTCGCTTAGTCTATATTCTCAGTGTGTCACTCGTCTATTTTGTGCCGTTTACTTTGACGTTGGCAGCGATCGCGACTC
This sequence comes from Phormidesmis priestleyi ULC007, assembly GCF_003003695.1. Taxonomy (NCBI): domain Bacteria; kingdom Bacillati; phylum Cyanobacteriota; class Cyanophyceae; order Leptolyngbyales; family Leptolyngbyaceae; genus Phormidesmis; species Phormidesmis priestleyi. The sequence goes on along the minus strand of NZ_PVWG01000017.1, from coordinate 51,567 downwards.
AACTCATCCCAACCGCTCAACCCAATCACGTTCGCTGGACAACAGTGTTAGTCACGATCGCCACTCCGATCGCTTGGGCACCGACTCTGCGCGGCTATGTTGATATCGGAGCCGCGTTGCTGATGGCGCTTGCAGTCTATGTTTATTTGCAAGATGTGAGGCTCAAATCTCGCAGGCAGAGTGTCGCGATCGGAGTTTTGTTGGGGTGTGCGCCTTTGTTTCGTCGTCACTATGCCTATGCCGTGATCGCATTTTTAGTCGCGTTGGGTTTGCAAGCGCTAATTGATGCGGCTTCTCAATGGCGGCAATCTCCTCGGCAGGCAGGTCGAGAGTTGATCAATCGGGGATTACACATTGGGCTGATTGTGGTCGTCAGTTTGGCAACGATCGTCCTGTTCGGCAGGCACTTTATTCTACGAATTCTGCACAACGACTTCAGCAGTTTATATACGTCTTACGAGGTTTCGCTCGGTCAAGGCTTGCAATATTATGGCATCTCATTTGGCTGGGTTGCCTGTCTGATCGCGGCTTTGGGCTATGCGATCGGGCTTAAAACTCGCATCTTATCCAGTTCTGCCGTTCGCTTTATCGTCTCGTTTTACGGGATGCTGTTTTTGCTGTGGGTGATCAAGGTGAAAACCATTGGCGTTCATTACACCACTCATTTCACACCCTTGATTATTCTCGGTTTGGTTGCCTTTGGCTGGACGATTTGGTTGACGCTGAAAAAAAATCGACGGCTCGCTTTAGGAATTTTTGTCGCCTATCTAGCCATTAATCTGATCATCGGACTGGCTCCGGTGAGTGGACTCGATCGCACGTTTCTGCGTCCCACTCGGTTCGGGATGAGCGTCCTTCCGGATAACACAGGCACTCCGTTAAGCGAGTTGTTTGCCGCTAACAATGCCCCGTTGCGGCGAACAGATTACAACGAAGTCGTGCGGTTAAATCGCTATCTGGTCAGCCTGACTCCTAATCACGAACCTATCTATATTGGCGGCTCTTCTGCTTTGTTTAACGGGAGTATAATCACTAGCACAGACCAAACTCTGCATCACAAACAGGTGCTAAATTTGCTGCCAGTCGAAGATGTTGACTCGCGAGATCGCTATCCGATCGATCAATTATTACAAGCAGAATACGTCGTCGTCGCAGAGCCATTTCAATATAACTTGCGCCCAGCCGAGCAAGATGTAGTCAAAGTAATCAACGAAATCTTTGCAACCCATTGGCAAATTGCTCAAGATTTTAAGCGGCTTCCTGAAGTGTTTCGGTTGACAAATGGGATCACAGTCAACATTTATAAAAGGCAGCGATCGACTTCTTTATCAACCGCTATTAACACCTTTGAAGCCATGCGGAACTTTGTCGGCTCATCGCGCCCTGGCGGTCAATTTGATTGGGTTGCGACCACCAGAACGTCAGGCTATTCACTTTGGGAACAAGCGGATGTTCTCAATCTGGCGACCAATTCAGACGCGAGCCAGTCCACTTCTTTTCTATACATCAATCCGCTTCCTAAGACGAGAGCAAAACTCACCGCAAAGATTCAGCCCAACGATCGCCCCTGCCGCCATCTAGTCACCCGTTTGGATGCCATCGATCGTCAGTCTCGCATTCTCAACACGGTTCAACAAGACCACGATCTAGCCCAACCGATCGAGCTTTCGCTGCTGATTCGCATCGAGGGCGCTGACTATTTGCTATTGACGATCGCTGAAAATTTGCAGAGCCACGATCGCTGCAAGCTCACGCTCAATTCGCTCAACATCATCCCAGACTAATCTAAAGTCATTACCTCTTCGTTTTGCGATAAAATTGAGTATGTAGTTATGTTTCTGCCGATCTCGTGAAGTAATCGGCGGCAGGAGACAAGCTTGTATAGAATGCGAATAGAAGTCTTTTCGCCAAAGCCTGAAACCAGACTAGAAGAGGATAGAACACAATGGCAGTTACACAGCCCCCTTTACCGTTTGCTAAAGACGCGCTTGAGCCATATGGCATGAAGGCAGAGACGTTTGATTATCACTACGGCAAGCATCACGCTGCCTATGTCACAAACCTCAACAACCTGATCAAAGATACTGAGCTTGACAGTAAGCCGTTAGAAGAAATCATCACCGCATCGTTTAAAGACCCGGCCAAGGTTGGGGTGTTTAACAACGCGGCTCAAGTTTGGAACCACACCTTCTTCTGGAACTGCCTGAAAGCGGGTGGCGGTGGCGCTCCGACGGGTGAAGTTGCTGAACGAATCAACAAAGACTTCGGCAGCTATGACAAGTTTAGAGAAGAGTTTAAGGCGGCCGCAACCACCCAGTTTGGTAGCGGTTGGGCCTGGCTCGTTGACGACGGTGGCACCCTCAAAGTCATCAAAACCCCCAATGCAGAAGACCCTCTCGCTTACGGGCAGAAAGCACTTCTCACCCTTGACGTGTGGGAACACGCCTACTACATTGACTTCAAAAATGCGCGCCCCGCGTTTATCGACAACTTCTTAGACAAGCTAGTCAACTGGGACTTTGTTGCCCATAACCTCGCTGCCTAGTCAGATTTAGTTGAAAGATAGGATAGTTAGACAGTCACGAAGCGATCGTGGCTGTTTTTTTGCAACTTGTGCTAGATAACACCCACAAATTCAACGAGTACGATATGGTAATTGTGTAAAAATTCTGATCCCAGGATCTTGAGTCCCTAGCCTATATGGACAGCAACAAACTCGCCCATTATATAGAAGCCACCAATGGCATCTCAAAACCCTGGCTATTAGCGCAACTGCGACTGATCAAATTAAAAGAGCGCCAATCGACCCTTTCACCCGAAGACTATGAAGCTGCGCTGGCAGATCTTCATCAAGACTTGATGAGTTTAGGCGAGTGGTGGGTTGGTCTTGAAGAGGAAGTATTTTAACCCCTATGCCCCGACGTAAAAAAGCTCTCGAAGAGATTAATCTCAGCGATCCGCAATATTACTTCAGCCGCGAAATGAGCTGGCTAGAGTTTAACAATCGAGTGCTGCACGAAGCGTTTGATCCTCGCACTCCTCTGTTAGAACGGCTCAAATTTATGGCAATTTATAGCTCTAACCTGGATGAATATTTCATGGTGAGAGTTGCCGCCCTTAAAGAACAAGTCGAAGCGCAGGTCAGCAAGCTCAGTGCCGATGGGCGCACCCCCCAAGAGCATTTAGACATGATCTATCAACGGCTGCGCCCAATGGTCGAAAAGCAGCATCGCCATTTTGAGCAAGCGTTGCGCCCTCAATTAGCGGCTCAGGGCATTTATCTGCTTGACTATATTGATCTCAATCAAGAGCAGCGCACCTATCTGCAAACCTATTTTGAGGAGCAGGTGTTTCCGGTCCTGACCCCGTTGGCGATCGACCCCAGCCATCCGTTTCCCTACATCTCAAGTCTCAGCCTCAATTTAGCGGTGGTGGTCAAAGACGGCATCACGGACGAAGAATTATTTGCCAGGGTGAAAGTGCCCAAAGTTTTGCCGCGATTTATTCAGTTGCCGATCGAAACTCAAGATTTGCCCACATCGGTGCCAAAATCTCGCCCTCCCGTTTGGGCAGGCGTTCCCCTAGAGCAAGTGATTGCTCACAATTTAGATCCGCTCTTTCCAGGCATGAAGATTCAGGAATACTATCCGTTTCGCATCACCCGCAACGCCGATCTAGATCTTGAAGAAGACGAAGCCGAAGATTTGATGCTGGCGATCGAGCAAGAATTGCGAAAACGCCGCTTTGGAGGTTCTGTAGTTCGCATCGAGCTTCAGCCCTCAATGCCCGAAGGCATCCGCGCAATGCTCATGCAGGAAATGGGCTTAACCTCCAACGATGTCTACGAAGTCGAAGGATTGCTCTGTCTGCGAGATCTGTTTGGGCTGATAGACCTACCCGTGCCCGAACTCAAAGATCCGCCTTGGAGTCCGGTGACACCGCCCCGACTCAAACGAGTCAACGAAATCGATATCGAAGATCTTGCCGAAAGCGAAGAAGACTTTTTCTCGGTGATTCGCAAACAAGATTTGCTGGTGCATCACCCTTACTATTCGTTCTCTAGAAGTGTGCAGCGATTTATTACTGAGGCGGCTCACGACCCAAGCGTCTTGGCCATCAAGATGACGCTCTATCGCACCTCTGGAGATTCTCCGATCGTCAGCGCTTTGATCGCGGCGGCTGAAAACGGGAAGCAAGTGGCTGCGCTCGTCGAACTCAAAGCCCGATTTGATGAAGAAAACAACATCCTCTGGGCAAGAAAGCTAGAAAGTGCAGGAGTTCACGTCGTTTATGGGCTAGTCGGACTGAAAACTCACACCAAACTCGTGTTAGTCGTGCGGCGCGAAGAAGGGAAAATTCGTCGCTATGTCCACATTGGCACGGGAAATTACAATCCCAAAACCGCCCTACTCTATACCGATCTGGGAATGTTTAGCTGTCACAACGATCTCGGCGCTGACCTGACCGATTTGTTTAATTTCTTGACAGGCTATTCGCGTCAGCAGTCTTATCGCAAATTAGTGGTGGCTCCGGTCAATTTGCGCGATCGCCTCCTCACCCTAATTCACCGCGAAATCGACCATCAGCGCAATGGTGGTCACGGGCGGATCGTTGCCAAAATGAATGCTCTCGTTGACCCTAGACTGATCGTTGCCCTTTATGAAGCCTCTCAAGCGGGTGTCTCGATCGATCTGATCGTCCGGGGAATCTGCTGTTTGTGCCCCGGTGTGAAGGAGGTCAGCGAAAATATTCGCGTGGTCAGCGTGGTCGGTCGGTTTTTGGAACATTCGCGGATTTTTTACTTCCATAACAATGGTCAAGAAGAAATCTTGATGGGCAGTGCAGATTGGATGCCTCGCAACCTCGATCGCCGGGTCGAAGCGGTGGTTCCGATCGAAGACCCTGATCTGATCAAAGACCTAGAAGAAATTCTCGGCATTATGCTGGCAGACAACCGCCACGCTTGGGATTTGCAGCCCGACGGACGATATGTTCAGCGTCGCCCCACCAATGGCAGCCCCGAACAAAGCTCGCAAAAAATCTTTATGGAGATGGCGCAGCAGGCAACCGCTATATAAGGGGTCAGGGGTCAGGGGTCAGAGGTCAGAGAAGTCACTATGTTTAACTGATTGAACTAAAGAAAACTCGCGCAGAAATGAGCAAGAGGCAACGGGTGCTCAACTCCGGTTGCCTCTTGTTTTGTTTGAAATCTTTGTTCCCATAATATTTCTGATCTAAATCTGCACATCCCCGATCTAAACTCGACACCCTTAATCAACAAAACCGTTTACTATAGCGCTTACATCCACCCCTATTTCTTCCATAAAGACACGAGAATTAGGTCAAAAAAAGCTAAAAATTTAGCTCATAAGCAAAAAATAACAACTTCAAATAAAAAAACAATCAAAAAAGCTCATCTTTCTTGAAAAAGATGTGAACAATGATCAAAAAGTAAGCTACAGTTGGATTCAAATTTTTGAATGTAAATTAGCAACCTTGCACCCAACCCAATGACAACTAAAGTTCCTACCACCCCCACTTCGGTTGACTTAATTCCTGTTGATCTCGACATTGACCCAACTGAACTAGAAGCCTTAGACAACGAAGAGTTGGAGCCAGAAGCCCTGGTGCGATCGGTGAAAGGGAAAACTAGCGATTATCTCGGTCTTACTGATGACTCAGTTGGGATGTTTCTACGAGAAATGGCCCGCTATCCTCTGCTGACTCAACCGCAAGAGATCGAACTTGCTAGAGAAATCGCAAAAGGCGGTGCCCAGGGTGAAAAGGCAAAGCGCAAACTCGTTCGCGCCAACCTTCGTTTAGTAGTTTCTATTGCTAAAAAATATCTTAATCGTGGCGTTCCCTTTCTTGACTTGATTCAAGAAGGAGCAATGGGGCTGATGAGAGCCGCCGAAAAATTCGATTATGAGCGAGGCTACAAATTCTCGACCTACGCATATTGGTGGATTCGTCAGGGCATTACCCGCGCGATCGCGTCTCAGTCAAGAACAGTTCGCCTCCCCGTTCACATGGTCGAAAAACTTAACCAGGTTCGCAAAGTGCGGCAAACGCTCACCCAAACTCTAGGACGTAAGCCTACTAAGCAAGAACTTGCCGGGGCGCTAGATATGGATGAGGACAAACTAGAACAAGTCTTAGATGTGAGCCAGCGTACGCTCTCACTTCACGCTTGGGTGGGGCGAGACGAAGACACTGAGTTGATGCAGCTCATTCAAGACGCTGACAACATAGCGCCCAATCAATCGCTTGATCACAATCTGCTCTGCGATCGCCTTAACTCGGTGTTAGACCATTTGAGCGATCGTGAACGAGAAATCATTAAGCTGCGGTTTGGCTTAACCGATGGACAGCACTACACCCTAACTGAGATCGGTGAGCGCTACCAGCTTTCTCGTGAGCGAGTGCGTCAGATTCAGGCAAAGGCAATGAGAAAATTGCGCCATCCTCGCCGTCAGGCTCTGCTCAAAGACTGGATGTAAAACCTGCCATAGACTCAGCAATATTGAATCTTAGTACTGGTTAATCCTTACGGTAGAGGACTCAATATGTGGAAACTGCTACATTCTACCTAAGTATTAAGCTCAATATTTCGGGTTCAAATGTTGTCTTGTGAGCGTCAAGTGTTGCGTGTATTAGTCGTCGATGATCATGAACTAACTCGTGTGAGCCTTAAGCATGCGTTGCAGCGGCAAGCAGGGATTGAGTTGGTGGGTTTGGCAAGCAACGGGCGAGAAGCGGTTGAAATGGCAGATCGTCACTTGCCCGATGTCATTGTCATCGATCTACAAATGCCCGTGATGGATGGGTTGAGCGCATCAACTCAAATCAAAGTAGATCATCCAAATATCAAAATTCTGGCTTATTCATCTCTAGAAGATCCTCAGACCGAAGTGATGCTTCAGACCGCAAAGGTTGACGCTTTTTGTAAGAAAGACATTGCCTTTCAGGAACTCGTGAAGGTGATCAATCGATTAGGTCAACGACCAGAAGAAGCCGATGCTTATTGAGAGCAAGTTATGACATGCCCTTTTATAAATAGTTGGCGGGCAAAAGAGTCAAATCTTTTGCCCGTCTGTTTGATTGACTTTATCTTGGAGTAATTGATAGCGTGTAAGGATTGCGTCCCTGGGCACGATCGCCCACATAGACCGAGTAGTTACCCTTAATCCAGCGCCCTGGAATCTCGATTTTGCCGCCCGACAAACTATCGGCTTGCACACAAACGGCTTGCCCTTTGACTCCAGTAATCAGCAGCGTCGGTTGACCAGCACCCTTGAGGCTGAAGCGAAGGTTGCTATCTGCGGTCACTTGAATTGTATGGTTAGGGGTGTCGGCAACAAACCCCGCACAGCTTGAATCTTTTTTGGTTCCGCCAGACGTGCCATTGAGCATCACTGCTGAAGAGTTTGGAGAGATTGCCACAATTTGACTAGAAGCAACTCCCGCAAGTGCTAGAACGGCAGCGATCGTCGTAGGCACCACTGACCAACGCTTAGATGATTTCATCGAATTCACCCCCCTAGAACTTGAAATACTTCACAGTTTTAGTATTACAAGTGACCACAGGACTGAACTGAGGGTTGTTACTCTTCCTAAAGTGGCACTGTTTTGATTGTTGATAAACAACAAAAAAATCTCGACTACGATGAGGTTCGATATCGTTCTAATAACTCTGATAGATAGTCGTATCCATCCACCCCGATCGCTTCAAGAATATACGATCGCTGTCCTTCTAACACTTGCTGAAATGAGTCGCCTAATCGCCCTTGCAAAATGGTGAGTAACCCAGCAGACTGTCGCCAATCGTTAGACCCCATTTGTTCAAGTTTATACATGGCTAGAGAGGCGGATAAGACTGCTTTACCATAGTTTTCTAGTTGATAAAACGCTTCAGCAAAATGAGCCAAATTGATCGCTTGAATATAGAGATCACCCGAAAATTCAGACGATCGAATGCCGCTCTCTAAAAACTTCAGCGCTTTTTCCGCTTCGCCCAAAATTACATAAGCATTGCCCAAACTGGTATAGCAAAGTGCCTTGCTTTGTCCGTCTCCTAATCTTTCCGAGCGTTCCAGTCCTTGTTCTAGATAGGCGATCGCTGTTTCATAAACTTCTGGTGCTGACTCAAGCTGTTGGGCTTGAAAGACCTCGCTGTAACCCAGATTTGCGAGGGCGTTGGCTTCTCCCATGAGATCGCCGCTTTGCCGACTTAAAATCAATGCCCGTTGGCTATAGCTAATCGCTTCCGCGTAGGCTTTTTCAGTCACACCAATGCGGCTGAGATGATTCAAGTTAGCAATTTCACAGGGACGATCGCCTGCTTCATGAGCGATTTCTCTCGCCATAGCATGCATCTCTTTTGCCAAGTCAAGCGGCCCTCTAACTCGCTGTGATGAACCCAATAAAGTTAGAATTCGCGCTTTTTCTTGAGTGCCCTCAGCGTGTTTAAGCGGTTCGCTCAGATAGCTCATGGCGTTGCGGAAATATCCTCCTGTGAAAGAGGCAAACACGGTGCCATAAAGCGGGAAATAATCGCGTTGAGAAAAGACTCGTAATCCTTGCAGGGTGATGCGGAATGCGGCTTCGGTGTAGCGATCGCGATTCAAAGAATTCAGCGAGGTTGATCGACTAAAGCCGTTTGCCAACTGCGACCAAATCACGCCAAATGTCAGAAAAATTGCGATCGACAGTTTTGCCCCAGCTTTGGAGTTATAGACCAGATTTTCTGCCCAGTTCACCAATCCATGCTCGATCGCTTGCAGCACGATCGCCAACTCTACCCAAGCTGCCAGCGTCACCTCGGTCTGACTCGCTGCCCAATCGCTGCCAGACTGCTGCTCATAGAGCGCTTGAAATAGAGACTTTGGCACCGCTCCGATCGGCTGTTTTGCCCAGGTTGCCCAAGGATTATTCTGCCCTAACGCACCCCCAAATCCCAGTTGATCGGGATCATAAATCCAGCTAACCAGATGGCCTTGCAGATGTTGCCACGACTCCAACCCACGGGCAATACCTTCTGCAAGCTGCTGCATTTCTTCTTTCGTTGCAGGATCAGAAATCGGCTGCTGGCGCAGCGTAGCAGCCAGTTGTTTAAGCTGCTCAGGCGCAAGCTTTTGAGGATGATTGGGGTCAGTAAACTTGAGGAAAGCCAGCAAGCGTTGAGCCGATTCAGCCTGAGTGATCTGATGCAGTGCGCTGACGATCGCTTCTCGCGATCGATTTTGAGTTTGCCAGCGATCCCATTCTCCTCGAATCGTTTGCAACGCTCTTAATGAACGAGTTGCCTTCGCTTGTTTTGCCTCGTTTTTAGGATCGTCGGCTTGTTGCTGCGTGGTTGTGAAGCGATCGCGCAAACATTGCTCAAAGTCTTCTCCAGTGCCCGGTTCGGCTTCTTGCAACAGCATTTGATAAACTTGCTCTTTAGAGCGAATGTTGCCCTTGAGCGTGAGTTGCACAATCTGATCGATGAGTTCTAAATAGCGATCGTGAAGGGGAGATGTCTCAGACATAGAGGGCAAATTCAGCGATGAAAAGGGTTTGCTGACTGAGGGAAACTAGATTTGAATGCCTCTAATCATAAAAGCAACTGGCAAAAATCACCGCAAAATCATTCTAAAAAATAAAGGCGCAACTGCTTGCACCCTTAAAATTACAAATTAAATCTGCGTACGGGCATGGCACTGCCGTGCCCATTATCTCTGCCATGAACTACCACTTGAGCAAATTAAACTGCTCCATATCCACAGTGTCGCGATTGCGGTAAATGGCAAGCACGATCGCCAGCCCAACCGCCGCTTCTGCTGCCGCGATCGTAATCACAAAGATGGTAAAAATCTGCCCCTTAATCGTCTGCGGATCGAGGTAGTTAGAAAATGCCATCAGATTTAGATTCACAGCGTTGAGCATGATCTCGATCGACATCAACACCCGCACCGCATTACGACTCGTAATCAAGCCATAAATGCCAATGCAAAAAAGCGCGGCGGCAAGAAGTAAAAAGTACTGAAGTTGCATAGTCCCAAACTCTTATTGAATAGTGCTATCGCCGCGACCCGTAGTAATCAGATCACGCGGACGTTCTGGCAAGGTCAGCGATTCAGTTTCACCCGCCTCAAGCTCAGTTTCGGGCAGAAACTCACGACGGGCAAGCACAATCGCACCCACCAACGCCATTAGCAGCAATATCGAAGCCAACTCAAAGGGCAATAAGAAATCGCTGAAGAAATGTAGACCGATGCGGACGATCGAAGAATCTCCAACAGCAGTTTCGGTCGAAATCGCCCAAGGAGTCGTCACCACCATCGTTCCCAGCAGGGCAAAAATGCCAAAACACACGAGCGCCGTTGCCACCTGACGAATCCACATTCTCGGCACTACTTTGAAATCTTCGCGCTTGTTGACCAGCATAATGGCAAACAAAATCAGAACGTTGACCGCTCCGACGTAAATCAAGACTTGAGCAAACGCCACAAAGTCCGCATTCAGCAACAAATACAGTCCCGCGATGCTAATAAACACGCCGCCCAGCAAGAAGGCTGAGTAAACGATGTTCTTTAACAGCACCACGCCCAATGCAGACCCCAGCATCATCACTGCCAACACGCCCAACGAGACGATTTGAACCCCTTCCGCTAAATTCACGTCCTTCACTCCTATGCTTTAGGTTCTTTGTCTAAGATTTCTTCAGGGCGCAACCCAGAACGACGCGAACCTGCGGGGAGATCGTGAGGATCAGTAACCCCCTTGGGCAGGTAAGCAAATTCTCTTAAAGGGGTCACCATTGGGTCGTTGGTCACCTTATAAGGGAGGCGACCTAACGCTACGCTGTCGTAGTTTAACTCGTGACGATCGTAAGTTGACAGCTCATATTCTTCAGTCATCGACAAACAGTTGGTTGGACAATATTCGACGCAGTTGCCACAAAAAATGCAAACTCCGAAGTCAATGCTGTAATGCTTGAGCTGCTTTTTCTTAGATTCTTTGTTGAATTCCCAATCGACCACGGGCAGGTTGATGGGGCAAACTCGCACACAGACTTCGCAAGAAATGCACTTGTCAAACTCAAAGTGAATTCGCCCTCGAAACCGCTCTGAAAGAATCAGCTTTTCGTAGGGATATTGAACGGTGATGGGGCGGCGGCGCATGTGGTCGAAGGTGACAGACAGCCCTTGACCGATATATTTACCCGCCTGAAACGCCTCTTTGGTATAGTCACCAACTTGCTTAAGAAACTTGAGCATCCGTGTTCTCCAGAAAATGAGAGTAGGGTCAGCCGCCAAACGCGATCGGGAATGCTAACTTTAGACCCGCCGTGAGCAGCAAATTGACGAGCGAAACGGGTAAGAGGAACTTCCACCCCAAGTCTAGCAATTGGTCAATCCGCACGCGGGGAACCGTCCAGCGCATCAAGATCGCAATGAAGACCAAAAAGTAAGCCTTTAACAACGTCATCGTGATGCCCAGCGTTGCCAAGCTCACTTGCAGCCAGGGAGTGTTTTCACTCACACCAATCAAGTTGGCGATCGTACTCACGCTGACCGGAAATTCCCAGCCGCCCAGATAAAGCACCGCGAACAGCAGCGCAGACAGAGTGAGGTTGACGTAAGAACCCAGATAAAAGAGGGCGAACTTCATCCCAGAATACTCAGTCTGATAGCCAGCGACGAGTTCTTCTTCGGCTTCTGGCAAGTCAAAAGGAATGCGCTCACATTCTGCCAGGGCGGCAATCCAAAAGATCAAAAACCCGACGGGTTGTCGCCAAATGTTCCAGCCGAGAATGCCGTAGCCTGACTGTTGCTGCACAATATCTACAGTGCTGAGGGAATTAGACATCATCACGATCGCTAACACCGACAGCGCCAACGGCAACTCATAGCTGATCGATTGGGCGGCGGCTCTCAAACCACCTAACAGCGAGTATTTGTTGTTAGAGGCATAGCCCGACATCAAAAGCCCGATCGGGACGATGCTAGACAGCGCAATCCACAAAAACACGCCCATTCCCACGTCGGCGACGATCAGATTTTGCCCAAACGGGACAATCAGGTAAGAGAGAAAAACGGGAATGACGACGATCGCCGGGCCCAATGTAAACAGAAGCCCATCTGCTTTAGATGGCGTAGTATCTTCCTTAAAAACTAGCTTTAGCCCGTCTGCTAGAGGAGCCAAAATGCCCAACGGGCCGATAAATTCTGGGCCAATTCGCTGTTGGGCGGCGGCAGAAATTTTTCGCTCTAGCCAAACTAACACCAACACGCTCACCGTTGCTGCCACCAGCATGATCAGCATCGGCAAAGGCAACCAAAGTGCTCTCGCAGCCCCAGGCGGGATGCCAAAACCTCTGACAGATTCAATAAAAGTTCCTTGAAGGTCAATTCCTGGGTTCATGCTTTCCCAACTTGCGTCAAGTCATTCTCTAGTCGCCACTGACTCACCTGAAGATGAAGTTTTTGGGCGACATTCAACGCCTATCAGTATATCTTTCCTAATGGAACAGAACCGCATCAAAGTGCTGAATTTATAGCTCTTTTGGTCATCAAATTATTCAATCGTCTGCATTCATTCCAATGAATACTGATTTGAGTCAGGCGGCGATTCGGAGTTTCTGACAGTTGCCGATCTTAACTTTCCATAAAAGAAGCCCCCAAACGCAAGAAGCTTGGAGGCTGGAGTTCCTGAAAATCGTCACCTGACTATAGTTGCAAGGGATCGCTGAGAGAGCAAGAGGGGTGACACCCCGTATCTGGGGTTAAGTTAGCGATCGTCGATCGATACATAGGGTACTGAATGCAGCCCAGTGTAAATCTGCGTTGGTCGGAAGATCCGGTTTTCGTTCAATTGTTCTTTCCAGTGAGCCAGCCAGCCCGCGACGCGAGAAATCGCAAACACAGGCGTAAACAGGTCTGTAGGAATTCCCAGCTTGCGATAAACCAAGCCTGAGTAGAAATCGACGTTGGGGTAGATGCCCTTGCCACCAAGTTTTTCTTCGACGGCTCGTTCTAGCTCAGTCGCGATGTCGTAATATTTGTCGTGCCCAAACTTTTCAAACAGTTGTTCTGCAAGTTCTTGCAAAATAATGGCTCTGGGATCTTTAACCTTATAAACTCGATGCCCGAAGCCCATAATTCTGGCTTTGCGCTGAAGCCGATCGTCCAGATAAGGACGAACATTTTCAACCGAGCCGATTTCTTCCAGCATTTCGATCACTTCTTCACTGGCTCCTCCGTGAAGCGGACCTGCTAACGTGCCCACAGCAGACGCAATCACCGCATAGGGATCGGTCAACGTCGAAGCCGTCACCATTGCCGAGAACGTAGAGGCATTGATCGTGTGCTCGGCATGAATCACCAGACACACTTCAAAAATTTTGGCGGCTAGCGGGTCAGGTTCTTTCTCATTCAGCATGTAGAGAAAGTTGGCGGCGTAGTTCAAATCATCGCGTGGCTGAACCGGATCGTTTCCCTTTCGCATCAGTTGAAAGGCGGCAACCATTGTCGGAATCTTTGCCAAAAGCCTGACGACCGCCTCCCGAATATAGGTGGGGTCATCTAAAGCACGGCGAGAGTAAAACAAGCCCAACGCCGCCGCGCAAGCCTGGAGTGCATCCATCGGATGACCGCTTTCAGGAAAGCACTTCATCATGTCTCGAATGCGGTACTTCAGCCTTCGATGATATCGAATTTCATTTTTGAAGGCTTCTAATTCTTCTTTGGTTGGTAATTCTTTCCAGATCAACAGATAGGCAGTTTCCAAAAAGGTGCTTTTTTCAGCAAGTTCTTGGATGGGAATGCCCCGATATTCCAAGATGCCTTTTTGCCCGTCCACGAAGCTAATGCTGGACTGGGTTACTGGAACGCCTTCTAGACCTGCCCTAAATTCGCAGACAGTCATGATTCACCGTTATCTATACTTTATAAGTCTCAAGCTAACTTATCAGATTTAGTAGAACAGATTGTAGTGTCTGAACTAAACCCTCGATCGCTCACGTCCGCGTACCACATTTTTGTGATTGTCTATACAAACCTGACCTATAGATAAACTAATGTTTGCGGTTTTTTAGAAAAGATAATATTATTGAGACATAAAGATTTACACCTTGACTTAGGTTGCATTTACCAATAGGTCAGACGGCTCCTGATGAGGTCTGCGATAGATGGCAGGGGTGAATCCGCTATCTTTCTATTCTCTCGTAAGGAGTTTTATGCCACACAGCCATTCTCATCGTTCGTCTCATTCCCACGCTAAAACGAGCACCGCTTCAGAGCTTCGCAAAGCAAATCGACCCGATTCTAAAGCCGAACCGCACCCCTCGCATCAATGGCGAGAATCAAACCGCAGTCGCCCTGCAAATACTAAAATCAGTTTGACGAAGCTAATCGAGCGAGATGCACCGCTTCAAACCAACAGTCAACTGGTGTTAATGTATGGTCCTTTTCAAACTGAGATGCTGCCTGAAGCCGGACAAGGCGTTGCCTCCTGGATTAAAGACTGTCTTCGCAAACATGGATTGCCTAGTTTAGTCAGATTTGATTATCGTCGTCGCGCTCAAATCTTTCGTCGAGACGAGTTTCAACCCTGGTTAGAGCCACTGCTCGAACGGCAAAGCTACCCCAGCTATTAAATAGCAATTTCCTTTGCAGACTGCACCTTTTGGCACTCTTTGCACTATCCTCATCCGATAAAGTGGATGAATCGTGACAATCGCCAAAAGGTGCAAATTTTATGACTACGCCTGTCTACGACGTTATTTTACAGCAGGGTCGATTGCTGCGCCCATCGGGTCAGAGCGAAACCGTAGATATTGCGATTCAAGACGGTAAGATTGCCGCGATCGCGCCCCAAATCGAGGCTACGACTCACCTTGAGTTAAACATTCACGAACAACTAGTCAGTCCGCCTTTTGTAGAGTCGCACATTCATCTCGACTCAGCGCTGACTGCCGGAAATCCGCGCTGGAATCAAAGCGGCACCTTGTTTGAAGGCATCGAGATCTGGCGAGAGTATAAGCAAAATCTTTCGCTCGATAACGTGAAGCAACGGGCGATCGCCACCCTCAAACAGCAGGCGGCTCAAGGCGTTCTCTTTGTTCGTAGTCACGCCGATGTCAGTGAAACCAGTTTGACGGCTCTGCAAGCTTTACTAGAAGTGCGAGAAGAAGTTAAAGACTGGATGACTTTGCAAATCGTGGCGTTCCCGCAAGATGGGATCTATGGCAATCCCAAAAACGACGAATTGATCGAAGAAGCCATGAAAATGGGTGCGGATGCAGTGGGCGGCATTCCTCACTATGAGCTAACTCGTGAGGATGGGGTGCGATCGGTGCATCGCATTTTTGAACTGGCGGAGAAGTACGATCGCTTAATCGATATTCACTGCGATGAAATTGATGACGACCAATCTCGGTTTCTAGAAGTGGTTGCCGCTTGTGCAATTCGATCAGAGATGGGTTCACGAGTCACTGCCAGTCATACGACAGCGTTCGGCTCTTACAATAACGCTTACGCTTTCAAGCTTTTGGGATTTCTGCAACGCACTCAGCTTAATTTCATTGCCAATCCGCTCATTAACATCACGCTGCAAGGACGAACTGACACCTATCCCAAACGTCGTGGAGTAACTCGCGTTAAGGAACTCTGGCAGCAGGGCAGAAATGTCAGCTTAGGGCATGACTGCGTGCAAGATCCGTGGTATTCGCTCGGCACGGGCAATATGTTAGATGTCGCGTCGATGGCAGTGCACGTTTGTCAGATGACCGGAACTTCAGAAATTGACGCTTGCTATGACATGGTGACGGGAAACGGAGCTAAAACGCTGCACCTTGAAGACTATGGGATCGAGGTCGGCAAACCTGCAAATTTAATCGTTCTGGATGCGGACGATCGCACCAATGCGATTCGGCGGCGTGCGATCGTCCGCTTTGTCATTTCGCAGGGGAAACTGTTGGCTGAAACCCAACCTCCTCAGACCACTTGGAGAGGAGCCGTAAGTTAACAGATGAACGGTACAATGGTTAGGCTCAAATTTGGCGCTTGGGAGCGATCGTTGCTATGTCGATCGGACAAAAAATCTACGAAGGCAAAGCTAAGATCCTCTACACCACAGACGATCCAGACATTCTATTGACGCACTTTAAAGACGATGCCACTGCCTTTAATGCTCAAAAGCGAGGCAGCATCCAAGGCAAAGGAGAAATCAACTGTGCGATGTCTGCTCACCTCTTCAAGCTAATGGAATCTAACGGGGTGCCCACTCACTTCATCGACTGCCCTGCACCTAATGAGATGCGGGTTAAATCTGTAAAAATTTTGCCACTAGAAGTCGTCGTCAGGAACATTGCGGCGGGTAGTCTCTGTCAACAGACAGGTCTGAAGCTTGGAACAATTCTCAGCAAACCCTTCGTGGAGTTTTACTACAAAAACGATGACTTGGGTGATCCTCTGCTGACGCTCGATCGGCTGCGTCTACTTGATCTGGCTACCGATGATCAGGTGGATCAACTAAGAAGAATGGCCCTGCGGATCAATGACCTGCTCACGGCTTTCTTTGACCAGTGTGGAATCACTCTGGTGGACTTCAAGCTAGAGTTTGGCATTGATTCAAAAAATCAACTTCTTTTAGCCGACGAAATCAGCCCTGATACTTGCCGCTTGTGGAACCAAACTGAAACTGACCCCGATCGCCGCGTCATGGATAAAGACCGTTTTCGTCGTGATTTAGGCAACGTTGAAGAAGCCTATCGGCAAGTGTTAGAGCGAGTTTTGGGTCAAGTCGTCTAAAAAACAACGCTCGATCGTCTTTCAGGGATTGAGTTGATTGATGAGTGGTGAACCCCAACAATGCGGTAGAATTTCACAGTTTGCTAAGGATTGTAACCGCTTCTTGATATTGTGATGTTGAGTCTGCTCATAGCAGAATTCTGGTGTGAGGACGTGCCAAGTAACGTGAACAAAATGCGCTTATCCCCTGTTTTAATGGCAGCTTTTGCGGCTGTCGCCACCGTCGGCTGGTCGAATTCTGCAAAAGCCCAAACCCCTGACGGCTCCCAAGAGTCACGGGTAGATTCTACTCAGGCGATGGAGACAAATTCTGCTGCTAAACCGAGTCAACAGCAAGAAAAGGCGATCGCGCTGAGAAAGCGATCGAGCCAAGATGTCGTTGTTGAGACGGTTAAGGTTGCCGGGGTTTCTGTCCCGGATACGATCGCAGCCCAGCCTTTGGCAAAACCTTTTCGGTCAAAATTGGCGATCGCCGCAGTTCAAATTTCTCAGACTCAGGGAGGCGCAGTTGACGAGCAGCAGCCCACGCCAATCCAGCTTAACCCACCGTCTCCGACCTCGCCCACGCTGACTATTCCAACCGCGCCGTTAGCACCTGGTAGTCAGACCTCGCCGCCACCAACGGCGCAGCCGACTCCCCAAGAAACTCCAGCACCCGATAGCCAACCCGCAACCCCTGCTGTACCTTCGACCACTCCACCTGCTACTCCAACACCCGAAACCACTGAACCAGAGCCTAGAGTGCTGGTTGGCGAAGTAGTTGTTGTCGGTGCAGAGGCAGATCTGCAAGCTGAGGTCTATCGAGTCATTCGCACTCAGCCTGGACGGACGACCACTCGCTCTCAGCTGCAAGAAGACATTAATGCCATCTTTGCGACCGGATACTTTCAAGATGTCAAAGCAACGCCAGCAGATACGCCACTTGGGGTGCGAGTCACCTTTGAGGTGCAGCCCAACCCCGTCTTAAAGTCTGTGCAGCTAGAGGGCGCTCGTGTAGTGCCTGCTAAAGTCGTCAGTGATATCTTTAGTCCGCAATATGGCACCACGTTAAATCTGCGACAGCTTCAGACAGGCATTCAAGCCTTGACCAAGTGGTATCAGGACAACGGCTATGTCTTAGCCCAAGTGGTCAATGTGCCTAAAGTTGCGGCTGACGGCTCGGTGACGCTAGAAGTTGCAGAAGGGGTGGTCGAAGGGCTGCAAGTTCGGTTTGTCGACAAGCAGGGCGAAGATAAGGATGCCAAAGGCAATCCGATTCGTGGTCGCACTCGTGACTTCATCATCACTCGTGAGTTTGAGCTAAAACCGGGCGATGTGTTTAACCGGACGACGGCTGAACGAGATCTGCAACGGGCGTTTGGGCTAGGCATTTTTGAAGACATCAAGCTGTCCCTTAACCCAGGTCAAGACCCTCGTAAAGTGATTGTGGTCGCCAACGTCACCGAAAAGAACACTGGAAATATTGGTGTTGCCGGGGGCTTTAGCTCTGCAAGTGGTTTGTTTGGCAGCGTCAGCTATCAGCAGCAAAATGTGGGCGGCAATAACCAAAAGCTGAATGCAGAAGTGCAGATTGGTCAGCGCGATCAACTCTTTGACCTGAGCTTTACTGACCCCTGGATTGGGGGCGATCCGTTCCGCACGTCTTACACGGTTAACCTGTTTAGACGCAGGACAATTTCGCTAATCTTTGATGGCGGCGACCCAGAAATCGAGTTACCAAACGGCGATCGTCCTCGTGTCTTAAGAACGGGTGGCGGCATCACCTTTAACCGCCCTCTCGAACGAAATGTGTTTAAACGCGCTGAATGGAACGCTTCGCTCGGACTGCAATATCAACGGGTTTCGATTCGAGATGCCGATGGCAAACTCCGTCCTAGAGATGAGCTAGGCAACCTGTTGAGCTTTGACTCAAGCGGCAAAGATGACTTGATCACCGCCAGGTTGGGGTTTGTGCGCGATCGTCGCAACAACTTTCTGACTCCGACCAGTGGTTCGGTTCTCAGCTTTAGCACTGAGCAATCGGTGCCGTTGGGCAGTGGCAGCATTCTCTTTAATCGATTGCGAGGGAACTATAGCTTTTACGTTCCAACGCGACTGACTCGATTTACGCCAGGATGTCGAGACAATAAACCTCTTAGGATTGGAGAAAAACCGCCTACAGGAGGCTGCCCGCAAGCGTTTGCGTTTAACATTCAAGGCGGCACCATAGTGGGCGATCTGCCACCCTATGAAGCGTTCCCACTGGGTGGAACAAACTCGGTGCGTGGCTATGACGAAGGCGACGTGGGCAGTGGTCGTAGCTATCTGCAAGCCACCGCAGAATATCGGTTTCCCCTCTTCTCGATTATCTCTGGTGCTTTATTCGTCGATGCTGCTACTGATTTAGGCACTGGAAAAAATGTTCCAGGTGATCCAGCAGGTGTGCGAGGTAAGCCAGGAAGTGGTCTTGGCTATGGCATTGGGGTAAGGGTTCAGTCTCCTCTCGGCCCGATTCGGATTGATTTTGGTATTAATGATCAAGGCGGGAACAACATTCGCTTTGGGTTTGGAGAGCGATTCTAATGGCAGAAGTTGGGTTTCGGTTAGGGGCAGAAACCAGCCCGAGCTTGTCTTTACAACACACTCTGGCGCAGGAGGTGACTCGATCGGGCATTGGGCTACACTCTGGAACATCAACCCAGGTGCGAATTCGACCTGCCGCCCCTGGAGCAGGGCGCTATTTTGTGCGAGTTGATTTGCCCGATGAGCCGATTATTCCTGCCCAAATTGAGGCGGTTAGCCCCACAATGCTCTCGACTGAGTTGATCAAAGGCGATGCTAGGGTTCGCACAGTTGAACATTTGCTGGCAGCGCTGGTGAGTCTGGGCATTGACAATGCTCGAATTGAGATTGACGGGGCTGAAGTGCCTTTATTAGATGGCTCCGCTCAAGAATGGGCGATCGCGATCGCTCAAGCTGGCACCGTTTCTCAATCTGCACGAGTCACCCGATCGCTTTTAGAACCGATTTGGATTCATCAAGGCGATGCGTTTGTTGCCGCGATCCCGGCTCCAGAATTGCGGTTTAGCTATGGAATTGATTTTGAGTTAGCGGCGATCGGCAATCAGTGGCATAGTTGGTCGCCCGATCGCGATTCTTTTTTGACTGAAATTGCCCCGGCCCGCACTTTTGGGTTAGCTCACCAGATCGACCAGCTTCGCGCTAGTGGTTTAATCAAAGGGGGTTCGTTAGAAAATGCTTTAGTATGCGACGCTGAAGGCTGGTTGAATCCTCCGCTGAGATTTTCAAATGAGCCAGTGCGCCATAAGCTTTTAGACTTAATAGGGGACTTGAGTTTGCTGGGAACTGTGCCGATCGCCCATTTTCTTGCCTATAAAGCAAGTCACCGTTTGCACACCCAGCTTGCCCAAAAAATTTCCCTCGCCCTATATTCACCATCCAACTCATGTCAACCCTGATTGATACAAATTCAGAAAATGCGGCTGCGCTCCCGGTTGATCTGCCCACTGAGGCCCCCGAAACCGCTCCCCCAAAAACCGTGTTCACCGTTGAAGAAATTCATGCACTGTTGCCGCATCGATATCCCTTTGCGATGGTCGATCGGATTATTGACTATGTGCCTGCAAAAATGGCGATCGGCATCAAAAATGTCTCCTTTAACGAGCCGCACTTTCAAGGACATTTTCCGGGCAAACCGATTATGCCAGGGGTGCTAATTATTGAGGCAATGGCGCAGGTCGGCGGCGTAGTGCTGACCCAAATGGCAGACGTGCAGGGCGGACTGTTTATGTTTGCTGGCATTGATAACGTGCGGTTTCGTCGCCCCGTAGTGCCCGGTGATCAGCTTGTCATGACTGTGGAACTGTTGTCTGTCAAGGCTCGTCGTTTTGGTAAGATGCGCGGTCGTGCCGAAGTAGACGGTCAATTGGCTTGCGAAGGTGATTTAATGTTTGCGTTAGTCAGTTAATTTTGGGTTTTGCAATTTTATGGCAACCCTGATTCATCCAACGGCGGTTATTCATCCCGGTGCTCAACTTCATCCAACGGTGCAGGTGGGGGCTTATGCGGTGATTGGGGACAAGGTGACGGTGGGAGCCGGGAGTCTCGTGGGTCATCATGTGGTGCTAGAGGGACGCACCGAGATCGGCGATCGCAATCACATCTTTCCGGGGGCGGTGATTGGGCTAGAGCCTCAAGATCTGAAATATGACGGGGCGGTCAGTTTGGTTAAGATTGGCAACGATAATCAGATTCGGGAGTTTGTGACCATTCATCGAGCCACGTTTGCAGGTGAAGTCACGGCGATCGGCAATGGCAATATGCTGATGGCAAACGTTCACGTTGGGCATAATTGCTCGATCGAAGATCAGGTGATCATCTCAAATGCGGTGGCTTTAGCGGGTCACGTTCACATTGAATCACGAGCGCGGTTGAGTGGCGTGCTGGGCGTTCATCAGTTTGTGCATATTGGGCGACACGCGATGGTCGGTGGCATGGCTCGTATCGATCGTGACGTTCCACCTTATATGACTGTGGAGGGCAATCCCTCACGAGTGCGATCGCTAAATCTGATCGGATTGCAGCGATCGGGCTTAGCAGATGAGCATGACGGGCAGACCATGCAGTTGTTGAAGAAGGCGTTTCGGTTAATCTACCGTTCGGGATTGACGCTGAATGAAGCGATTGAGCAGCTAGAATTACTCCCTGAAAACGCGCATTTGCAGCACTTACAGTGGTTTATTCGCCAGTCTTTGATGCCTGGAAGAAGAGGACTAACGCCCGGAAAACGCACGAGGGATGACGGATGACCGATGAACCGCTCCAACCGTCAAAACCAGTCCGCGTTTTTATCAGCACAGGAGAAGTCTCTGGCGATCTCCAAGGTGCTTTGTTGATTCAAGCGTTGCAGCGACGATCGCAAACACTCGGCATTGAGCTAGAAATTCTGGCCTTGGGCGGCGATCGTATGGAGGAAGCCGGAGCAAAACTGCTCGGACACACTAGCACGATCGGCTCGATCGGGTTGCTCGAATCTTTGCCCTATGTATTGCCCACTCTAAAGGTGCAGCAGCAAGCAAAGCAATATCTCAAGATCCATCCGCCTGATGTGGTGGTGTTGATTGACTACATGAGTCCCAATGTGGCGTTTTGTAGTTATTTGCCCAAACATTTGCCTCAAGTGCCAGTGGTTTATTTCATTGCGCCTCAAGAGTGGGTGTGGTCAGCGAGTTCTTACAACACCGATCGCATTATCGGCGCAACCAGCAAAATTCTGGCAATCTTTCAAGAAGAAGCCAACTATTTCAAACGCAAAGGCGGAAAAGCGACCTGGGTTGGGCATCCATTAGTCGATCGAGTGCAAGCGGCTCCGAGTCGAGAAGAGGCGCGATCGTCTCTGGGCATTCCGTCAGACCAAACGGCGATCGTGCTGTTGCCTGCATCTCGTCAGCAAGAGTTAAAGTATTTGATGCCTGTGATCTTTGAAGCGGCACAGCAAATTCAAGAAAAGTTGCCCCAAGCTCACTTCTGGATTCCGCTAGCGTTGGAGAAATATCGCTGGGCGATCGAGCAAGCGATCACAGAATACGGATTGCGGGCGACTTTGTTAGACAGCAATCAAGGACAGACGACCTTGCAAGCGATCGCTGCCGCAGATTTGGCAATCACAAAATCGGGCACCGTAAATCTCGAAATGGCATTGTTAGATGTGCCGCAAGTGGTGCTTTATCGCGTCAATCGCGTTACTGCCTGGATTGCTCAAAAGATCCTCAAAGTTTCGATTCCCTTTATGTCGCCGCCCAATCTGGTGGAAATGAAGCCAGTCGTCCCCGAATTTCTGCAAGACGAGGCAACCGTAGAAAATATTGTTCAGGAAGCGATCTCGCTGCTTCAGCCCGATCGTCGTCAAAAAATGCTGGCAGACTATCAAGAAATGCGTCGCGCCGTGGGAGAAGTGGGAGTGTGCGATCGAGCCGCCCAAGAGATTTTAGATCTGCTTTAACGTCAGTTCGATGAGGTTGTTCGCTTCGTTGTAGAGGGCTTGTGCCCCCTAAATCCCCCATTCTGGGGGACTTCAGTCCCGATTTTTAGTTCAAAGTCCCTCACTGGTGGGGGATTTAGGGGGCGTTCCAGAGGTGCAACCGCAGCGAGGGATCTCATTGAATTCACGTTACTTTAACAAGATGCGATCGACAAACTTTTCGATCAGTTGGTTGGCGATCGGCGTGTCTTGCAACTGATTTAAGATGTGATCGAGCAGATGTGGCTCGTCTAAATATCGCGCTTGATAGCGACTAATGCGAACGGCTATATCATGGGCATCGACTTCGGGGTGAAACTGGAAGCCGTAAAACGGTTTGTTAGCAATCTTGAAAGCGTGAAACGGACAGAGATCAGAGTACGCCAACAAAATTGCCTCTTCGGGCATCAATACCGCCCGTTCTTTGTGTCCAGAAACGGCTAAAAAGCCATCAGGAACATCGTGAAAAAGCAAATCACTCGCCGCATTTTCAGTCAACCAAAGCGGATAGGTGCCCATCTCCATATTCGCTTTATCGACAATTACACTGCCTCCTAGCGCTTCGACCGCCGCCTGAAACCCAAAGCAAGAGGCGAAGACGGGAATGCTTTCGTCAAGACAGTGAATGATCAGCTTTTTAGTCGGCTCGACAAAAGGATATAACGTGGGTTGAGTCACCGAGGCATCACTAGAACCACCGATGAATAGAGCGTCGTAGCCATCGATTTGAGCGGGGCTAAAGTCAGGTGTGGCAAAGACATCCAGCACTGAAAACTGATGTGCCTCTAAGCGACCATAGCGCACAAACTCGTCTAACTCTTCTAGCCGAGTGATCGTGTCGCTACGAATTTGTAAAAGGAGAATTTTGAGATCCGATCGCTGCTTTGTCATGAAACTTTTAGAAGACCCTTCGCCTAGTAAAACTTACTTCTCCCCTAAATTTGCACTAGCCGGGAGTTTTATCTTGAATTCACACAGACGATCGTTTGAACTGCGATCGCTCCCCTACAAAGACTCAAACTGCGCGGTAAATCCTTCGATCGTCATGCACTCATCTTGAAAAGACTCCGCATCATTCACGTCTTCTACCTGAAATTCCATAATTCGCCGCTCATCGTCTTTCATCTTCTTGCTAGAGAGCGGTTTGGTTTGATATTTTGCGGCAATGGCTTTAAAAGCAGTGGCATGAATGCGCCAGCTATCAGCAGAACAGTAAACGATGACACGCCACATGAGAGTTTGCGACAAGGGACGGGTTTATTGTCGCATTCGATGGGGAGCGTTGGGGCGATCGGGGATGATATTTAAGAGGGTTGAGCAGTGATAACTGTAACGACAAAACGTAACTACAATAAGGGAGCTGTAGCGATCGTCCAGCAATGGAGTTTGAATGGGATGAAGAAAAGCGTCTTTCCAATCTTCACAAGCACGGAATTGATTTTGTTGACGTTTCCGCCGTGTTTGATGGAGATATGGTAACGGTTGAAGACGATCGCCACAGCTACGGAGAGCAGCGTTTTGTTACGTTCGGTTTATTGCAGGGGCGAGTTGTCGCTGTTGTCCATACTGAACGGGATGAGTTGACCCGCATTATTTCCGCAAGAAAGGCAACTAAATATGAGCAACGAGCCTATTTCGAGCAACTCTCAAACTGATTGGCAACGACTAGATGCAATGAGTGATGAAGACATTGATTTATCGGATTGCCCAGAAATTACGCCTGACCTTTTTGCCAAGGCTACGGTTCGACGGGGGTTACCTGTGGCAAAAAACAAGGCACAGGTGACGTTACGAATTGATAGTGATGTTTTAGAGTGGTTCAAATCTCAAGGACAAGGTTATCAAACTCAAATCAATACCTTGCTACGATCGTACATGGAAGCACATCGGTCATGATATTTGTAGTATCGCCAGCATTTTGCGTTTAGTTACGTCGCTCTGATTATGAGTGTTAGCAGTGATTGAAAAGCGATCGATATAATTAGTAATGTCTCTTGCTGAAGAGGTTAATAACTGTGACTCAATTGCTTGAACAAGCGATCGCCCGATTAAAGACCTTGCCTGCGAGCGAGCAAGATGCGATCGCGATAATGATTTTAGAAGAACTTGAAGATGAAGTTCAATGGGATGGGTCATTTGCAAAGTCTCAGGATGCGCTTGCCAAACTTGCAGCCGGAGCAATGGCAGAGTATCGCTTGGGTAAAACTCAAGCGCTAGACCCAGAGACATACTGTAGAGACGCAGTATAAATATCTAATCGGCTGTTTGACTTTTGGGCTTCTACACTCATTCTCAAAGGTCGTCAAACGGGTTAAAAATATCCATCATCGGACGATCGCAGTTAGGCAACTCTGACGGCGGACGATCATTACTCCATGCCCACCAGACCTGACCACACTGACATTGATAAAATTCTTGCCACTTTTTGCGATAGTCGTCTGAAAAGACGGGCGATCGTCGATTCACCCAAACGTGATCGGCTTCGAGGCAAGACTTATGGCAAGCCGGGCAGCAAAACTCGTGAGCGTGGATGGCGGGTTCAGTCCAGGTCGGAGCGGTTGGATTAAAAGCGTCCATGAATCAACGAATGAAGGCGACTCTGCTTATTATGACCTTTTCAAGGATTGGCGTAGCGATTTTGGGTCAGGGCGATCGCTAGAATTAAGTGCGCCGATCGAGTCGTTTTTAGGTATCGTCTTAGTGATGCCGTTCATCTACCTTGAGAGTAGTCCTGAAAAACGTTTCGCCCTCGTTGAAGGATTCAGCCCCATGAGTCTGCTCAATCTCATCTCATTTTTTGGCATTTTTGGCTTGTGTGCGATCGCGTGGCTCTTCTCAGAAAACCGCAGTCTGCGAGTCTTTCCCTGGCGCGTGTTTAGCATGGGAATTCTTTTGCAACTGGTGCTAGGAGCGCTAGTTTTTTGGTTGCCCTTTACAAGAGAGGCGCTGCAAGTCTTTAGTAATTTGTTAGATGGAGTGTTTCTGGCCGCAGACACTGGCGCAAATTTTGTCTTTGGAAACAATATAGTTCCTTTGCCGACAAAACCTGCAAGCGTCAACCTGGGTTATATTTTTGCCTTTCGAGCGTTGCCGACCGTAATCTTTTTCTCTGGATTGATGGCGTTGCTCTACAACATTGGAGTGATTCAAGTTGTCACCAACGTGTTTGCAAAAGCATTCTATACAACGATGCGATTGAGTGGGGCTGAAGCGTTGAGCGGCGCGGCGAATATCTTTGTGGGCATTGAGGCGGCGATCGTCGTCAAGCCCTTCTTGGCAAAAATGACCCGCAGCGAACTCTGTGCGATTTTATCTTGCTGTTTTGGAACGGCGGCTTCATCGGTGCTGGCAATCTATGTGAGCTTCTTGCGTCCTGTCTTTCCCAATATTTTGGGGCATTTGGTTTCGGCTTCGATTATTGCAATTCCTGCCTGTTTTGTGTTGTCTAAAATTTTGGTGCCAGAAACCGAGATTCCGCTGACAGCGGGTGGCATTCCAGTTGAGACTGACGACAATGAAGACTTTGAAGGTGCGCCGAGAGAAAGAGTTGGAGGCGAACCCATTGAGCGAGTTAGCCCACTGGATGCAGCGATCGTAGGTGCCTTAGACGGGGTGAAAATGTCGGTGTCGATCGCCGCAGTCCTCATCCTAATTTTGGGGTTAGTTTCGCTAATCAATCAAATTTTTGCAGGCTTGGCAGGCATTCCCGGTGTGATTGGTCAGTTTTTTGGCATTGTCACTTTGGCGAATATCGCGGGTGTATTGTTCTTGCCATTTACATTTTTGACGGGGGTCTCTCTAGAGTGGAACGAACTGTGGGAATCGTCAGTGATTATTGGGCGCAGACTGCTCGAAACCGCGATTCCGCCTTATCAGGCATTGGCGATCGCCGCCGCTCGTCCGGTGAATCCTCTCAGCGATCGTGCGGTTTTGATCGTTAGCTACGCGCTGTCTGGGTTTGCTCACCTGGCATCGGTTGGCATTTTTGTGGGAGGCACGATCGCGCTGATTCCGTCTCGTCGTAAAGATATCTCAGAGCTTGGCTGGAAAGCCCTGTTTGTCGGCACGTTAGCCACTTTAATGATTGCGTGTGTAGCAGGGTTTTATGACACCGGAAGCACTAGCATTTTGGGCAATAAACCAGCACCTGCGGTCATTGCTCCCGCAAGTGTGCCCTCTCCGCCCCCGGCTGCGGTGCCTGCAAAAGCTTCCCCTGCTGCAAAAACTCTTTCTGTTCCGGCGGTTCCATCATCTGAGAAGGCAGCCAAGCCTGCTAAGGCGACGACTCAAAAACCCGCAGTGGCTCGTTGACGATCGCCCATAAACTCAAGTTTGTATTGCATGACTTTCCTTAAATCCTTAATTCCAGAAAAAGATCAGATTGGGTTGCAGCGATCGTACTTACTCGCCGCAATTTTTTTTACGATCGTGTTGCTGATTTCGCTAAACCGCTATTTTGTTTTTTATGCATCTTATGATCACGGATTGTTTAATCAAGTTTTTTGGAACAATTTGCATGGGCGTTTCTTCCAAAGTTCTCTAACGTCTGCAAATTCGGTTGCATCGTTAGAAGATGGCGTGATTCCAACCGTGCATTTTTTGCACTTAGCTCATCATTTCGTCTTAGATTTCCTGCTGTGGATTCCTCTCTATGCAGTGTTTCCTCATCCAGTGACGTTAATCGTGTTGCAGGTTGGGTTGACCACCATTGCAGGACTCGTACTCTACGCATTGGCGCGGCATTATCTTCAGCCTCAATTATCGCTGTGGATTACAGGCAGCTATTACGCTGCGATCGCCGTGATCTCTCCAACCCTTGCTAATTTCTATGAGCAGTGTCAGATTCCTCTGTTTACGTTTGCGTTGCTGTTAGCGTTAGAAAAACAGCGCTGGGGCTGGTTTTGGCTGTGTGCTCTGCTCGTGCTAGGAAGTCGGGAAGACGCAGGGATCGTGCTCTTTGGGGTCGGAGTCTATCTAGTGCTGAGTCGCCGCCATCCTTGGACTGGGTTAGCCGTGTGTTTGACCAGCTTTAGCTATATGGCGATCGTGACCAGCCTCATCGTGCCGCAAATCTCTACAGACAGTTCACGATTGTATTTTGCCCATCGGTTTAAGCAGTTTGTAGACAGTCCAAATCCGACCATAATGCAGGTGCTGTGGGGAATGGTGACAAGGCCGATCGCGCTGCTTTCTAGCCTGTTTTTGCCCCTCGATCGCCGCCTCAGCTATCTCGCCGGACAGTGGCTCTCGCTCGCGTTCATCCCCGCTCTGTCGCCGACTGCTTGGACGATCGCCGGATTTCCACTGTTAGCGCTGTTTTTGCAATCAGGACTTTCTGCCCTATCGCTCAATCTGCGCTATGCCTTGGCGGTGGTGCCCGGACTGTTTTATGGAGCGGTGCTGTGGTGGTCGCGCCATCCTCATTGGTTTACGCCCCGGTTTCGCCGCTTTTGGAGCGTTTGCCTGGTGTTCTCGATCGTCTTCACGGTGACTAACAATCCCAATCGGGCGCTGTCGTTTATGGTTCCTGACTCGATTCGTCCCTGGGTGTTTGTGCCGCTGACGCGCCAGTGGAACCATGCTCACCAGATCAATCAGGTGATTCGTCAAATTCCTGCGGATGCCAGCGTTTCTGCTAGCACTTATTTAATTCCTCATTTGTCGAGTCGGCGGGCGATCATTCGACTGCCAAGACTCCAGATTCGCGACGATCGTGACCAGGTGATCACTGTAGACTATGCGGTTGCCGATTTGTGGCAGATGCAAGAATATCAAAAGGCGTTTGCAGATAGCTTGGCTGATTTGCAAGCAACGCTGCCCACGTTAGAAAGAATTTCGGCTGACGGAACCTATGGGGTGCTTGACGTTCAAGATGGAGTAGTGTTGATGCAAAAGGGTGTCTCATCAAACCCTGAAGCCCTAGCAGCTTGGCAAACCCTGAAAGCAGAAATCAAGCAAAAATCTCAATCTCAATCTTCTGCAAGACTCGATCCGAATGTTGATAGACTTGCTGAAAATCAGATTTAATAACCTTTTTGGTCAATATTGATAATGACGTGGTTAAACCTTTTGTCTTTTGTCGGCATTTTTGCGCTCTGCGGCATCGCCTGGTTAGGGTCTGAAAACCGTCGCGTGATTCCCTGGAAGGTGATCATCTGGGGCCTTGGCTTGCAGTTAGTGTTGGGGCTGCTCGTCTTTTCCTTTCCCGGCACCCGGCTTGTGATTCAAGCGCTCAGTGATGGCGTTAACGCGATCTTAGATGCCACCGAAACAGGCGCGCGGTTTATTTTTGGTTCTCTGCTTGTGCCTGAGCCAAATCGGGTGCCGGGTCCCGTTTTAGCAGGGCGCTGGATTGCACGAGCCGTCACGCCGCCTTATGTGCCAGTGGCGGGCGATCGTCTCAGCCCTGATAATCTCAACTTGGGCTATGTCTTCGCGTTTCGGGCGCTGCCGTCGGTGATCTTCTTCTCGGCGTTGATGTCGCTGTTTTACCATTTGCGGTTGATTCAACCGATCGTCAATGTCTTCGCCAAGTTGTTTCGCCGCACAATGGGCTTGAGCGGCGCAGAAGCGTTAAGTGGCGCGACTAATATTTTTGTTGGAATCGAGTCGGCTCTGGTCGTCCGTCCGTTTTTAGCGGAGATGACTCGCAGCGAGTTGTGTGCCGTTCTCACCGCTTGCTATGGCAGCATTGCTTCAACGGTTTTAGCGCTTTACGCGCAGCTACTGCGTCCCGTTTTTCCTAACATTACTGGACATTTGATTTCGGCTTCGATCATGGCAATTCCGGCTTGCTTTGTCGTGTCTAAACTGCTGGTGCCCGAAACCAATGTGCCTAAAACGTTGGGGAGTCTGCCAGCAGAGATCCCCGAAGATGCGAGTAAAGAAACGAATGCAATGGAAAGCGTGATCACGGGCGCAATGGATGGCGTGAAATTGGCGATCGCGATCGCGGCTCTTTTAATCGCTGTTTTAGGATTAGTTGCCCTCGTCAATCTTTTCTTTGGCAATCTCGCATCACTGGCGCAAAGCAATAATCTATTTATTCGTCGTCTCGGTCTGATTTTTGAAGTCGTGACGTTACAAAACATTGTCGGCGCACTGTTTTTGCCGTTGACTTTTTTAACAGGCATTTCGCTCAACTGGCAAGAGCTTTGGCAATCGTCGGTTTTAATCGGACGCAGATTGCTCGAAACCGAAGTTCCGGTTTATCAGCAGTTAGCGGTTTTAGCAGACAAAGGCGCAATCAGCGATCGGGCCCTGCTGATCGTCAGCTATGCGCTCTGTGGTTTTGCCCATCTACCCGCCGTGGGCATCTTTGTTGGGGGATTTGTGAGCCTGATTCCGTCTCGCCGCAAAGATCTGAGCGAGTTAGGCTGGAAGGCTCTCTGGGCAGCGACATTAGCGACTTTAATGATCGGCTGTGTCGCGGGCGTATTTGCGTCGAACAATCCGACAATTTTAGGCAGATAACTTAGAGCCGGAGACTTACATGAAATTAAATCGAAACTGGCTGATTGGGTTAGCCTTCGCAGCGTTTATCGGATTCACCACATTTGGACAAACCGCTTGGCTAAATCCCACAGTGGCACAGGCAGAACCGCCGATCGTCACTCCTAGTGCATTCCCCGCATCTCCGGCAACTCCGCCCACTGCAACTCCTAGTGTTCGTCCTACGGTTAAAGCTTCTCCAACGCCTTCTGCAACTCTTGTTCCCGCGATTCCAACCCTTCCGCTTACACCCATTTCTCCGGCTCCCGTCGTTCCGATCGCGCCTGCTTCGATCGCGCCACCTTTGCCAGTGAGTGGCGACTATAAAGACCCCAATAAACGCTTTAAGATTGCCATTCTCAAAGATTTCACCGTCAGCCCATTAGCAGGATCGGTGTTGATTGAATCGCGGGATGGCAGTTTAGCCTACACGGTGCTGGTGCGATCGCAGGGTGAACTAGCACTGCAAAATGGCGATGCAACCTTCATTAATGATGCTTTGGCAAAGATTGCTCAAACTGCCTTTCAGCAAGGAGAAGGATTTCAGACTGGGCAGTGGCAAGCGATTCCAGGCGGCATCAAAATGGATTGGACAGGCAGCTTGACGATCGCCGGAAAAAGCCAGCCCATGAGCGGCGTAATTTTAGTCCGTCAGCTACCAACCGATGTGGCAATGATCCTCATTGCCGCGATCGAGTCAGCCGTTGAGCAAGTGCCGGGAGCAGTTTCAGCACTGGTGGATAGTTTGCAGCCTCTTTAACTTTCAAATCTTCTCTAATTGATTGAGCCAGACCGCTCATCTGGTAAACTTAGGAGTTCTGAGATCACCCAACAAGACTTGCTGCAAGGAGACTCCTATCATGGCGCGGATGTATTATGACGCAGACGCTAACTTAGATTTACTGTCTGGAAAGACGATCGCCATTATCGGCTACGGCTCTCAAGGACACGCTCACGCCCTCAACCTCAAAGACAGCGGCATGAACGTGATTGTGGGGCTATATCCGGGCAGCAAATCTGCAATCAAAGCCAAAGATGCTGGGTTAGCGGTGCATAGTGTTGCCGACGCAGCAAAAGCGGCAGACTTCATCATGATTTTGCTGCCCGATGAAGTGCAAAAAACCGTCTTTACCAACGAGATCGAACCCAACCTTAATGAAGGTGACGTTCTCGCCTTTGCTCACGGCTTTAACATTCACTTTGCTCAAGTGGTGCCGCCTGCCCATGTCGATGTGGTAATGGTTGCCCCCAAAGGGCCTGGACATTTGGTGAGACGCACCTATGAGCAAGGCGAAGGCGTTCCGGCACTGTTTGCGGTCTACCAAGATGCGTCAGGTCAGGCCCGCGATCGGGCGATGGCATACGCCAGAGGCATTGGCGGCACCCGTGCTGGAGTGCTTGAAACCACCTTCCGCGAAGAAACCGAAACCGACTTGTTTGGCGAACAGGTTGTGCTTTGCGGCGGCTTGAGTGAGTTGATCAAAGCCGGATTTGAAACCTTAACCGAAGCGGGCTATCAGCCAGAGTTGGCTTACTTTGAGTGTCTGCACGAAGTCAAGCTGATCGTCGATTTAATTGTCGAAGGTGGCTTGGCAAAGATGCGCGATAGCATCTCCAACACGGCAGAATATGGCGACTTGACTCGCGGCCCTCGCATTGTCACCGATGCCACTCGCGCCGAGATGCGAAAGATTCTCCGCGAAATTCAAACCGGACAGTTTGCCCGTGAGTTTGTGTTAGAAAACCAGGCAGGCAAACCCGGCTTTACTGCCATGCGCCGCCGCGAAGCAGAACATCCGATCGAAGAAGTCGGCAAAGATCTCCGGGCCATGTTTAGCTGGCTAAAGAAAGTCTAAAAAGCTTCTGAGTGATGAGTTGCGCTCATTTACACACTCATCACTCTATTTAGATTTTCCGTTCTGTTCAGCTTTTTGAATTGCGTCTTGAGTACGATCGTAAGGGCTGGTTTTCGGTCGCCACTCAGGAAACATACTAATCATCATGCCATCGAGTGAGCGACGAGCCTGAAAACTGTATTGCCCGATCGAGGGTGGCAAAAATTGATCGCCAAATCCAACATAGATCAAACCGAGAAGCAATATAAATCCAACGGGAATTTTCTTAAGCATAAAGTCCTGCTTGGGGAGAAATAGATTCTGTGTCTCAATGCTCGAAAGCAGCCCTGAATTTCTCAAACTAAACGCGCTCTTGAAGACTAATCACGCTTTCAAACCCTGAAGTGGTAGTGAAGCGATGCGCCTACTTCAATAATGCCTTGAAATAAAAAAGGTGGTTGTTCCAATGATGACTGATCAACCCTAATTTTCAACCCTGATTGGAACAAAGGAAGGCTCTTTTAGAGTCTACTGAGAGAGTTATGGTTGACTAAAATTTATTGTTAAGGTGTCTTATGGTCAGATTGGTTACGAGGGGTGTGTATGGAGTTGCATTGCTGCTAATAGCAGGCGTATCATTACCACTGATTCAGTCTGTTTCGGCTCAATCTCTTCAACCTCAAACCGTTGATTCTGCAAAAAAACGCCCTGCAAAATCTACAAAATCAGGTTTACTTCCCTTCTTTGATCAAGCTGATAATCTAGTTACGGTTCGCTTTCCTAGAAATCAAAAAGTTGATATTACTCCGGTTCCACCTTCGCTGAATGCGTTTGATCAAAAAGTGCTAAATACCTGTGGAACCTTTGGCAGTAAGGTCAGCACCATCAGTATTAGAAGATTGCTGTCAGAGTCGCCCCAAGTGGTGCAGCAAATTAAACAAACCGTGGGTGGAGAATTGTTTTCAGGTCGGCGCAGTGACAATCAATTTCGCGATGATTTGGTGACAATATGGTCAGACCGCCGTGCCTTTGAGCATATTTTTTGTGGACAGATGCGAGGGGCAACTCAAATCGGCGGTCTGCACTTTGTCGGGCGATATCTGCAACTGCAAAATCAGGGCATTGCTGGACGGTTGCCTAACAATTCTAAAGCCGAAGAAGTGATTGCTGGAGAAGTTTATACATTAGGTGTAGAGATTCGGCAGGGCGATCGAGTCATCACCAGAGATTCTAAAAAAGGTTACTCCTACGTCAGCAATGCCCAAGAGATTTTGGTCGATGCGACTCGCGCATTTAAAGCTTTTAGAACTACCGCTAGTGCCAACCAAGCTTGTCTTTATACCGTGCGTGATGCCTCGTCAGCACCGCCCTTTCAAGCGGTATTTGTAAAAACTAATCGAGCGATCGTCACCTTCTATCCTGACGCAACCCCAAAGCCCAACGAGGCATCTTGCGGGCAGTAACTCAAATTAACGTGAGTTCGACGAGGTTTTCACTTCGTTCTCAGCGGCTTCTGCCCCCTAAATCCCCCACTTTGGGGGACTTTAAGCCAAAATTTCTGGTTCAAAGTCCCCCAATCTTGGGGGATTTAGGGGGCTTCCCGAATTCATAATCGGAGTGAACCACTCCTATCGAACTCACGTCAAATTAAGGAGAATTTCACCCTATCTCATATTCATAACGAGTATGATTTAGTTAGAAAGTCAAACACTCCTTGATTATTTAACTATGGCTCACCTCACCCAACGCCGCCCCGAAAACGTTGAGGGCGACTTCTACGTGGATCAAACCTGCATCGATTGTGACACTTGTCGATGGATGGCTCCTGATATTTTTGATCGAGAAGCCGGAAGATCGGTAGTTTTTCATCAGCCTCAAAGCGAAAGTGAACGTTTGCACGCGATGCAGGCATTGTTGGCGTGTCCTACTGCGTCGATCGGCACCGTTGAGAAACCGACAGACATCAAAATCGCGCAGCAGAGCTTTCCGGTTTTAGTCGCCGAAAACGTCTATCACTGTGGCTATCACGCCGAAAACTCGTTCGGAGCCGCCAGTTATTTCATTCAACGTCCCGAAGGAAATAT
The DNA here is from genome assembly GCF_003003695.1 of Phormidesmis priestleyi ULC007. Classification (NCBI taxonomy): domain Bacteria; kingdom Bacillati; phylum Cyanobacteriota; class Cyanophyceae; order Leptolyngbyales; family Leptolyngbyaceae; genus Phormidesmis; species Phormidesmis priestleyi. The sequence continues at coordinate 17,342 of NZ_PVWG01000017.1, read as the reverse complement.
TCTGGTCGATTCTCCTCGATTTGCGCCTCCACTGGTTAAACGCTTAGAAGCAATGGGCGGCATTCGCTATCTCTATTTGACGCATCGTGACGATGTTGCCGATCACCAGAAATTTCACGATCATTTTGGTTGCGATCGCATTCTCCATACCGATGAAGTCAATCGCGGCACTCAAAGCGTAGAACTCAAACTCACGGGATCAGATCCGATTCAGCTAGAGCCAGATTTGTTGATCATTCCCGTCCCCGGTCACACCAAGGGACACACCGTTCTGCTCTATCAAAATAAGTTCTTGTTTACTGGCGATCATCTCGCTTGGTCTGCACGTCAAAATCACCTGGTTGGGTTTCGCGAAGCCTGCTGGTATTCGTGGGAAGAATTGCAGCGATCGATGCAAAAACTGGCGAACTATTCATTTGAATGGGTTTTACCAGGGCACGGACGGCGCTATCATGCAGACGCTAAAACCATGCACCAGGAGATGCAAAAATGCCTGACGTGGATGGGGTTGAATCTTGATAGCGGCGAGTGGAATTAAGGGACGACAGTTCTTTTGTTCACTATGTCAGTGACGATCCCAACCGATTTAAGCCATCTATCAACTGATCAAACCAACCTTTGAGCGTTAGCAAATGACGCGCCACAAAAATTCCCGTCAACAAACCTACGAGATGTCCATCCCAAGCCATACCTTTACGAATTGGTAAAATTAGCCAAAGGGTGTGCCCAAATCGTTGAGTAAAGACCACTACCATGAGGGTCATCACCAGCATCAGCACAGACGAGAGATTGCGATCGAAATACGCAAACGACCATAAAAATCCTATATAACCAAATAGCACGCCACTTGCGCCTACATATCTGGCAGGTCTACCGATTAGCCAGATGACAGAACCCGAAATCACGGCGATCGCGCCCGTAATGGCTCCAAATTCACTCGGTTCTCTGAGAAACACCAACCCACCGAAGATAAAATAAAACACAGTATTTCCCTCTAAATGCTGCCAATCGACGTGCAGAAAGGGGGAAATTAAAATTCCAGGTAGGCCAATCAGTGTGCGCGGAGCCAGACCCAATCGATTCAGCGCTCTGCCCAACAGTCCAAAATTAATGACTGCTACTCCTCAAGCGATGACGACTAAATAAATCAGAAATCTCAGTTGATAGAGCCAATCGTTAATCACGCGGCTGACATCATTCAGCCGCTGTCGAGCCATCAGAGCGTTGGAGATGGAAGTTGTGGATCGTGGTCATCACCCGTAAACGTCGGGTCGATAATCCTCGGCGATTGTGATGAATCTGACTTAAGTAGCCGTTGCGTCCTTCGACTGGAGAAGAGGTGCGTTGGAATTTAGTCACCATCGAGGTTGCCCAAGTTTGCCACTGGGTGAACTGCTTGCAAGACATCGCCGTCGTGATAGGGTGGCGCATCAACGCTGCTTGAGCGTGTTGGGCAGCGATTTGGTAAGCAGCCTTGAGGGTTGGGGTTTTAGTGCGAACACTTTGCTGGTGCCAATAGTGGGCAGGCAACAGGGACTGCTTCACCCAATCACCAGTGGATAGGTCACAGTTTTGAGCGCTCAAGCGTTGCTCGACCCACTCCCACCAGAGGTCAACCACGGCTGCCAAGTCGTGCCGCTGACGCTCAAACTTGGAGGGACTGCCCGGTTTATCTGACAATTGATAGGTTTGTTTCAGAGTGTTCAGGATGGTCGCTTGCTGTTGGAATTCAGATTCAACCCTTTTGCTCGTCTGAGGAATACCCAGCCGAATCGCAAAAGGATGGAGCGTGGTCGTCAGGTGATGCAAGATGGAGCGATATTGGGCTTGAGCCTGCTCTAACCCGCTTTGCTGGACTTGCAGTTGCTGCTTTAAGGAGGCGTTTGCTGCTGGGTCACCCAATTCGCGAAGTCGCCGGTTGACTCGAAACAGACGATCAGACAACTCACTGCCGATCCCTTGCGACAGTTCCCGCAACGCATGAAACAGATCGGCGATACTCGGACATCCCAGTTCATCAAGCGCGAGTTTGACCAAGGCTTTGGCTCGGTCACTGACGCAGTAGTGGATGTTCAACCCTAGTTTGCTCAACGCCTGCTGGGTGTGATGCTGCCAAGTCTCATACCGATAGTCCTGGGACATCTCCTCCACCAGGATGAATCCACTGGGCAAGTCCACAGGACTAACACCACCTGGTCAAAGAACGTTTCATCGACGCTGACACACGCTTCAACCGGCGTTTGAGGATGCTCTAACTGAGACTGTGGCAGACGTTGATAGTCCAGAATTTGCGTCTCCATCTGAGTGCGAATCTGGCGCAAGGAGCTAACGGAGACCCCTACATGCTGTTCCAGTCCCAGCAGTCGGAAAAACTCAGCTAAGCTCTCACAGCCCACCCCTCGTTTGAAGCAGAAGATAAAGATTGTGGCAATCCCCAGCCGTTTTAACCACTGCGCTCCGACGGGACTCTCCCACACCTCTGACTCTGGATGCTGATGCCGATGCTTCATGGCTTGCTGATGTCGATGCACACTACTCTTGGAAATCCCGGTTGCCTGAGCAATGGCTCGAATCGTCAGGTGTCCTTTTGCGGAAAATGCTTGGAAGACTTTTTGACACCGTTCTCGTATATTGAGTCTCATCCGTTCCCTCATTTAACCCTTGAGGATAGGATACTTGCCCTCGCGCTGGGTCGCAGGGGTTTTCTATGCTGAGGCGAATTCCATCTGCTCAGGGCCTTCCTGTCCCGGCTTAAATCGGTAGCCGGCTGCTTCTGGTTCAGCTTATCTTGGCGCGTTTCCCAATCCCAAAACCCAGGCTGTGTCATTGCAATTGCTCTATCACTGCTCTATGACTATGATCTCACATCTATCTCACTTAAGACTGCTCTCATGAATTTTTCGAGGTGCCCTATTGCATCATAAATATGCCAGGAACGAGACTTGAACTCGTGACACGAGGATTTTCAGCCCATAAGCCTGATTGCTGAAAGCTTTAATGTGTTTAGCTTTCAATAATCCAGTTGCAAAACTTGACTAAAGTGTGACTAATTTAGACGCTGCATTGTAATTATCTGAACAGAGACAAAAACAGCCTAATGATGCTGAGTCGCTGCCCTCTCTTCTATTTTTTGCCTGATTTCTGAAGCCACTTCCTCCAGGGCGATCGCCGTCTCGACGCGTCCCATCAGAAAGTGATCAATCAGATTCTTGAGCAGATTTTTAATGCTTTTCATCAACTCGGTATTGAGATTAGTCTCGATCTGAGGTTGATTCATTTTTCCTTTTATAGCCCAAAATTCCAGAAACGCTTTGCCCGTTCTGAGCCAACATAACGTTAAAGACTGCCAGATGTATTTTCATATCGTCGCTTAACTCATCAATCTCTCTAGTCAGCAAGAGGATCGACTGCCTCATTTGTTCTTGACTCTTTCTCAAGTGTTCAAAATCCCGTTCGGCTGCATAGCGCTTCTTTTCTCCGTCGCCATACCATCGCACCATTCCCCAAACGGCAGATCCGGCACCTGCTAGAAAAGTGGCAAGTGAGATAAGAGTTTTTGTATCAAATTGGGGGTTCATGCTGCGATCACCTCCCCATAGAGTTCCATCTGCCTGATCTCCCACCCCTCGAATGCCGTGCCATTCACCACTGAAGGCAGCGAGGTGATCATATAAGCCGGATAAAAATCAGCCGCATTCAGATCGTAAAATTTGCTCACGGTGGCGTTAGCGCCTGAATTGCCGTAATAGTTTCCCGTGAAACCAGTGTTGGTATCTGTAAAGGTTGCCAGGTTTGCCCAATCAGGAGAGATAAGAATTCTTGAATCTTGCTGCGGTAAAAGTGATTGAACCGTGGATGTTATTTTCGCCTCTACATCCGATAGAGCAAGATTTACCCCTAGATTCTTTGCTCCTCGAATATTGAAAGTTTTAGGGGTGTAGATGCCTCCTGTAAAAGCAAACTGCATATAAATTGAACTCAACTTGACCTGAATGGGTGCCTTCGCTTCAGAGTTGTAGAAAAGGATGAAAAAACTAGCAGAATCAGCAGCCGGATCGACTCGATTTGTAAGGGTAGCGGTGGTACTCTTATCGGCCATCAAAATAGCCGCACTCACATTAGTCCATCCCAGTCGAGCGCAAAATATAGCGCGTCTGGGTCGGAGCGGGTTCGTGCTAGGTAAAAATGGATTTAGATAAGTGCCCGTGTTTAAGTTGGTGCCTAGATAGTTGAAAATCCCGTTCTGAGCAACCGTTGTAGTCGCTGGACGGGTGAGAATAACGCTTGATTGATACGACTCGATCGCTCTTGCACTCTCAGCAAACCATCCCACAGCCGCACTGACATAGGTGAGGGTGAGGCGCTGATCTTTGGTGTAGATCTGCAAATCGATCGCTGCCGAACTAATCAGTTTGCCATTGCGTCGCACGATCGCTTTTTTGAGCAGAGAGGTAGCACCTATATAGATGAGGCTGATCACCTGCCCTGCTGTGGGATTCGCTGGCAGAGTTAGATCGGTGTTGCCAGATGCCCCTGCTAAATCAAGGAAATAGCCATTATTTGCCACGAGATTAGTAGCGCTCGCGATCGATTGCCAGATTAGCCCCTGATTATTGGCGTTATTCGTCTGAATCAATCCCACTACATAGGGTTCGAGATTTGTGACAGCAGAGGCATCGATCGCCGTTGGCTGAGATGAGCCGGGTGCTTGAGTTAGTGGCATTAGCTCAACTCAGTTACAAAAACACTACCCCCGGCTGCATCCCAAATTCCACTAACAGCACCCACATATCCAAAGGGGAGTTCTTGATAATCCCCTGCCCCTAAGTTAAAGGAATAGTCTGTGAGGCTGGCAGTTTCCCCTAAATTGACGTACAGCGTACCGGATGCCGCGCTGTAGAAAATTAAACCCTTCCGGTTAGGGTTTGCGGCTGATAGGACTGTGTTTGTGATTGCAGCCGTTACGGGTGTAGACGTGGCGGCGGTGCTAACAACGGCTGCTGGATTTGATCGGGCTAGTGGCATGAGTTCCTCTAATAAATTTAGGATTTGCGCTTGCTGTGTGGAAAAATCAACCGGATGTTCTGACTCCGGTTCATCATTCGTTACAAAGATTTTGATTTTCCAGCCTAGCGAGTAGGTTCTATAGGCGCGATCGCCCGTGCGAACTGCAATACACTGATCAGTCAAGCCGAATGGCGGGCGCTTGAAATAAAGCACCTGTGGATTATTCGTGGTGACACGAATCGGCACTCCATACAATGCCAAACCGTCACCCTGGACGATATCGACTTTGACCTCTTGCAGAAACTCGAACTCAAACCGAAACCATTCCCCAGTCGTGGGAGGTGTCCAGTCCCATTGGGTCGAAATCGATATCTCAGAAAGCAGGTTCCACATTAAGAAGAAAGGTTATCGATTTTCGATTCGATGCGAGTGAGGTCAGTTTTCAGGGTATCGGGGTCTTTCCCGGTGTACTCCCACACCCACACCGTGAGATCAGGGAGCCATCGCACTGGAAGGAAGACAAGCCCGTAGCGATCGGACAAAGGTGAAAGCTCAAAAATCGTTTCTTGATTCAACGGAACCACACGACTTTCTAACTCTGCCCGATCAACCACTTGCCGCATATATGCCGCTCGTCTCCAAAGGTTGGGAGTTGACGAGGTTGTTTTTACTTTGATCACCCGATTGGTGAGTGTTGCCATCAAAGCACCTGGTAGCGCTGTGCTAGGGCGATAGAAGTTCACCGCGCCTACAAGTTTCCAAGAATCTGCAAGCATCTACGGAAGAATCAGGGTAGTTTGTCGGCTCCGATCCACTTCACGGTCGGGAGTCCAAATCAGATTCGCCTCAAAGTCCTCAAGATGTGCCAGTGAAGAAAACTGAGGAGGCAAAATTAGACCGACCGTATCGATAACGGTTTCGGTTTCCTCGTACTCGATTTCAATCTCTCCGGTGGCGATCATTGCCGCTACTTCTTGAGGTAAAAAGCCTTCAATCACTGGCAATTCATCCATTAGATAAACACCCGTCGCTTAGGAATGTTCACCTTGACGATGCGACGGCCCCGCGTGGTTTTGCCCACAAGAGACGCGATCGCGTTACCGATGTTGGTCGTTGAGCAAAACACCCGCACAGTGTTTTGAGCGACCCCTTGAGCTTGATTACCTAGTGGATTATTGAGCAAAGTTTGCTCCAATCCGAGAGACAGCCGGGGTAAATAGCGGCCAGCCAATCCATAAAGCATCGCCTGATCATTCGCTTCGCTCACTAGAAAGACTCCTAGATCGCCCTTGATCGATTCGTAAATCGCGCTAGGGGAGCGAAATGCAATGTTTGTCCCCGTCTTACCCGCATATCGAGCGTAGTAATTGCTTCTATCGTTCCGTGCCATAATTTAGCCCTCTTTTTTGGTTGTTTATAGGGAATTAAGGCAGGTAGACAACGGGTAGAAACTTGATTTCGCCCCCGCTGCCCGCAACGGTAGCGTTTAAGGTTGCAGAAACAGAAATGCGTCCGTTATCTACATCAAGGTTGATGCTTACACGGTTTTCACGAGTCGTTTCGGGCATTGCCTTCTCTGCTGCTTCCATTGCGCGGAGAACTTCGATTAACTGCCCTTCAAGAGTCGTTGCCGTAGGGGTGATTGGTGCTGCCATTTGATTTATAAGGGTTGAGAGTTGCCCTTTTTGTGTGCCCCAAACAACGCTCAAACTCGTTAGTCGAGGCTTAAAATTCTTGTCGTACCTTAAGCCTCGACTAAGAAACCACTGCTAGCTTTTATCTTCCGCAACTGAGAGCGGATCAAAGTACCACCGCCGTCCGATTTTAGTTGCCCACACCTTACCGACTTGGGCCCAAGAATAAGCAGTCGTTTCGTGTATATAGAATTGCTTTGCAAACTGCTGTGTTGTTATCAATCGAGCAAACTGCTCATCGCTAATAACTCTTTTTGGTTTGAATAGATATTTCTCTAAAAATACTTGATCCATTGTGGTTTTAGATCGGTCTGACCAGTGGGAAAGAATTTGACTATCCGAGGTGCAACACGAATTGTTTTAAGTGCGGTTCCTTTACGCTTGCCGTCGCTGTAAATTGAGTCGGTTAACCATAAAGGAGATATTGAATTTTGCAGTTTTTTGATTGCCTGTTCAACATCGTCATCACTGGCATTAATAATCAATTTTGAGTTGTCTCTAAGGGTAAGTATCCCCATCCTTTGCCCCTTAGTATAGGTAGGGAAATCACTTGATTTTGTTGCCTCTTTAGACTTGCCATAGTGAGGTATAGAAACAACATACTTGGGAGATCCAAATTTGTTGTTATCCTTTACTTCGGCATACTGCACAATGGCTTGAGGTATATCAGCACCTAATCGTATCTGCCACCAATCAGGGACAGCAGCGTAGCAACTGTCCTTATCACACTGAATCGATTCTAGTGCAAAGATGCGTTCATAAAGCAGTTCGTAGACATCTGCTTCACTATCTGGAACTTCAATTGTTTCCTCTTCAAAATCTATCTCGTCTTGCGTTGTGCCGTCCTCGTTAGATTTAGTACAAGCCTTAAACACTCTCACTGTTATCTCTTTCTTTTTAGCGTTGTCATCAGCTTTGTCATGGAGACTTTGTATGCAAGGGTCTTTGCACTTATCAGGCGTTGTTGTCGTTGTCGTTTCATCAGGCGATGGTAGAGGTAATCCAGTAGTAGGATCTATTATTGGCTCCACTGGTACTCTAGGCTTTGTCGTTGTAGTTGTCGTTGGCGGTGTATTCGGTGCTGTGGTTGTGGTTGTAGTTGTGGTTGTAGGAGGTGTTTGCGTTCGTGTTTCTGGCAAAGGAGAATTGCTAGTCCGTGGCACTGGAGAACCGTTAATCGTCACGTAAGGTTCGTCAGGATTTATGGATTCTGTTATTCGCTGTGGAGGTGAAGAGTTGGGACGTGGGACAGGCTTCCCATTAATTGTGACTTGTGTCTGCGGTTCATTTGAGGGTTGGGGAAAGCGTTCGTCAAGCTTTCTTTTGATGCGTCTGATCTTTTCTAGGAGTCGTTCACTAGGGGGTGCCGTTGGGTCTGGTGATGGAAAGTCAGTAGGGCCTTCATCGGGGTCTGGTGATGGGAAATCAAGGGGGTAGGGATAAGGGTAGGGCTTAGGTGCCTGTATAGGTTCAGGTTGAGGTGTGGGGCTTTCCGTAGGAATGGGTAAAGGGTCGTTCCAAGGGTCAGGCGCAAACCGTCGCTGTTGATCTAGTGCCTCTTCTCTCTCTTGTTCATGCGGTGGGGCTGATTGGCGATCGGCTTCATCTTGCCTAGCTCGATCGTTATTGCGCTCTCGCTGTGGCTTGAAATCGTCCTCGGTGAAGATGGGAGGGTAGCCGCTAACATCCGGTGATTGGCTACCAGGGGGAAGATTTACGGGTAACTGATAAGAGGGAGGAATGTAGTTTGGATCGGGTTCGATCGTTCCAGCCTCGGCAATGTACTCTACTCTTTCTACGCCAAATGGACCTTGAAAACTGCTGAAAGTCAGCCGCTCAAACGAAATACGCACGGCGTTCCTATTTCCAGGAATACGAGGATTTCCCCAGTGGTATTCATCCCAAGGCACACTCCCAAGTGTTGAATAGGCACCGCCAAAAGCGTTTCCATGAACAATACCAATATTAGCGACTGAGTAGAATTTAAAGCCCCGCCATTGGTAGGTGTAGCGAGTTGGGGTGTCTTTGGGTCTGCCGTCGTCGTTTTTAGGGTCTGTTTTGGGGTGTTTTTTGAAGGGGTCAGCGAGTCGATCGAATAGATCATCAAACGCGTTCCGAGGATTTTTTAAGGCGTTGCCTACATTGTTTTTTAGGGCATTGCCTAAATCGTTAAGCGACTCTCCAAACTTTCTCGCTAAATCACGCCGAATTTGGTCGTTTCTTTCACTCTGCTCTGGTGTTGACGGAGTGAAATTGTATCCGCTCTCTGACGCGGCGGATTGAAGGGCCTGTTCAATTGCCATGCCAGCCAGTGCCGTACCCGCGCCTCCTCCAGTTCCGAGTACGTTTGGTCTAGTAGATCGGCTAGGTGGAAGGGGCGATCGGGCGATCGGAAGTCGTGGGGCCCGTTGAGCCGATGGAAACTGTGGACTTTGAGCAGTTGGCAGAGGTGAAGGACTAGCAGAGCTTAACGGATTGGATAGCCGTCTGGCTTCATTCAGGGGTGACAGAGATTTGCTAGAACTGCTTCTCTGCCCTGTTGGTTGATATTGCCTATTGCCTGTTTGAGCCTGGTTATTCGACTCTTGAAATCGCTGGTTAGCCCTTTGGATCTGTTGGTTTCCTGGTTGAAACCCTCTATTCGCTTGCTGCGATTTTTGAGCCTGCTGGACTCGCTGCGATCGTTCAGCCCGTTTATTCGCAGGCTGAACTTGCACGTTGACGGGTGAAAACCCTCTAGAAGGTGAGCTAGTCCCCGTACTTCTCGCATTAGAAGATGGTAATGCCATTGTGATCAGGTGGTGTAGGCGTTTCCGGTGAGGTTGGCAGATCCCGGCACCTCTTTTGCAGCCATCCAAGGCTTGATTCCGCTCGTGAGCAGAGCAGAATCGACTTCGATGATCGCTCGTGCAACAAACAGGATTCGTCCCTCTGGATTGGGCTTCCAATCCCAGGAAGCGATCGGCATGGTAAAGTTTGCCTCTTCTAGCCAGTTGATCCGCGGATTCACATCCCGGTAATACATCATCAGCCTCATAAGCTCTTGCTCAGTGGTGGCGATCGCGCTGGGTTTAGTGGGAAGTGCTGACATAGATTTGGTTCATTACTGACTGTCCATCTATAAACATTCCCCTCGGAAAGCTAAAAGCCCCTCTCAGACCATTCTGAAAGGGGCTTTAGGTGAGAATAAGGCGATCTACTCTACAAGAGCGCTTTCTGGTTGCCAATCTTCATCACTGTCGTTAGTGGGTGGCTCACCCTCGACTACCAGGTAGCTCCATGAATACTTTTCGCGCTGGATGCCGATAATGTAGCCAACGGTGCGATCGACCGTGACTTTCTGCCCCAAGTGATATCGAGCAGGCATGAAAGGGATGACTGAGTTATCAATTTTGATTTCTTCGATCATGGTTGAGTCTCCTTGAGAACGGTGAAGCCCCTACCAGAGAAATCTGATAGGGGCTTTTTTAAGGTTCCCAAGTTGTGAGGGTTAGCGCTTGAAAACTGAGGTGATGATCACGGTGATGGTTGCTGAGGCGATGAGGGTAAAGGCGAGCTGCACGACCCACTGGGTAGCCTGCTGATAGTTGTTGAATCTATCGTTGAAGCGATCGGCTTTCTCATTCGACTTCTCTACGTCATCCGTCAGTTTGTCGAGACGGTCTAAGACCTGCTGAAACTTGCTTTCATCGTCTGGGTTTGTGGTCATAATGGGCTAGAAACTACAATTTCTTTAATGATAAGCCCCTCTCAGAATGGTCTGAAAGGGGCTTTCTGTGCGTTCCTAAGCTGTGAGAAAAGGACGATCGCTGACTACTCAGGCAGAAGTCGCAATCTGCCACGCTCGATTAGGTGATTGAGACGTGAGATTAAGGGTAGTGGTGAACTGAAACCAGACTGATCAATCAGCTCCTCAAAGCTTACGGTTGATCGACCTTTGAGAGCATCTAAAACCGCTTGCTGTGCTTTAGTAACTGGAACATCAGAAGCTAGAATTTCAATCTGAACTGTCACTAGTCATCCCTCCTAACGATCTTGATATCAGTGTATCGAGTCGAGTCATAATAAGCCTTAGTTTCCTCTGAAGTGGGAAAACCAACCCCATCAGCATCTCGCTTAGATGCCTTTCCGCTAGAGCGATCGTGATCCTCCTGGTTCGAGTCTTCATCAAATTCGCCATAGTCTGAGATGTTAGAGCGCGGGTCTACGCCTTCTTTGCAGTTTTTGGCGATGTAATCTCGCGCCTCTTCTCCTGTATCATCCATGCCAAAAAGGAAGTTGAAGATGTTCACTTCTTCTTATCCCCCTTGTCTGGATGATCGAGTTCGATCATCCAGCCGCCGTTACCAGGTTGGCTGTAGTCAGAGAAAAAAAGTCTACTGAGCCATCCAAACATTAGTTTCGAGCCTCCATAGAGACAGCCCGATCGCCGTCGTAATTGACGACGATGAATTGACCGTTAGAGCGCTCGAACCATTCTGAGTTGCCTTGGGTATAGGCAGGGGCACCAAAGCGCCGCCGCATGGCATGGAAGGATTGAGGGAATCGTAGATGGTTCATGGCGTTCACTTCTGAATCTGTGATTGCGCCAAAGGAACTGTATTGGGTGGCTCCAGACTGTAGTGCCTGGTTCATGGGGACATCTGGGAACTGGGTTGTAGGAGGACGATCGCCGCCCAATCCATTCACCGCATTCTTAAAAAGGTCTCCAAAATCGTCGTAGGTCATGGCGATCGCCGCTGGTGACAGCACCACGATCGATGCAGCGACGATCGCACTGAGCGATCGTCTGTGTAACGGAAGATTCATAATACAAAGGCTCCATGTTGGTTTGAGATCTCGCATGGGGCAACGCCGAGGGTGAAGTACCAGTTCACCCTTGGCCCTACCTGGAGGGGTGGGTTATTCTCCCAGCGCCGGGGGGCTGCGGGGAGAGTCGATCAGGTTAATCATTGGCAGTTTTCCAGGTTTGAGTTTTTAGCGCTGAAGTGATCTAGTTGAGATTGATAACTCTTCGATCAGCTTGTCGGCTTGCTCGACGGCTATCTCTGCAAAGTCTTCAAGTGAGGGGGCTTGATGCTCCCACACATCGTCAATCTTGCAGAATTCCCAGTGGGTGGAAGCGAGCAGCCCTTGCAGTGCGATCGCTGCGAAGTATTCCCGTTTGCTGAGTCCGTGATGGGTGGTAGAGCCGATCGGCTTCTCATCAAAGAAGTCAGTGCTGTGAAGGGGAAATGCGTTATCGGTCGGTCTTGTGGTCATAATTAAGTCCTCTACAGTTGGGTTAATTGGCTGTGGAGCGTCCAGGGAGAGTTACCGCTCTGCCCTGGTTTAAGTTTTCTGGTCTACCTCCTAACTGATCGTTACTAGCGCTGAAGTGTGAATGAGTCACGCCTCAGCGTTTTCATATGAACTTGACTCTTCTAGGAAAGCCTCCATATCCCAATTGGCGGAACGAAGTTCTCTGAGCAAAGCCCTGATTTGAGGGACTGTCAGAGACATAGGTTTGACGCGACGTTCCCACCTGCTAATTGACACGACAGAAGTGCCTAGTCGTCTAGCAAGTTCCTCTTGAGATATATTTCCTAGCCTTTCACGAAGCGCTTTCAAGGGTGATTTGCCCTCTTCTGATTGCAACTTTTCTTCTATCATCATATCATCAGGACTAGTCCCAAAGACAAGTCTTGAAGACAAGTTTTTGGGTGTAATAAAGCTACACGGGGTTGTGATTGTCAGTCCTGTCCCCGTGTGGCTAAAACCTATGATCCAACGAAACACGGGATTTCCCTACCCCTACGGTTTCTGACGACCTTCTCCACTCTCAAGAGGTGCCTATGACTGAAGACGAAACTCACGACGAGATCATCGCTCTATTTGATGAGCTACCCATTTATCGAAAAGAAACCTTGTTAAAGGAACTCAGACAAACCTTTGATCTGGACTTCGACGAGGACAACGACGCGGGTATCGAAGTCGAAATCATTGACGACGAATACGCTGCATAAAAAAGCGATCGCTCTTCCCGGCTGGGGAATGCGATCGCCTTCAAACTTTCATTTCTTATTACCTAAAGGATATCGCATGACACCCCTAATTCAGATCATCACATCCCTCACCGACGAAGAAAAAATCCAACTGATCAGCGCCCTCTGTCACAAAATTCTCTATCCCAATGTCAATCGAGGGCTGAGATATTACGGGCTGGACAGCATTTTAGAAGTCGAACCAGAGTATGAAGCCCTCGATGTCAGTGCGGCTAAAAGCCTGATCCGCTCGATCGTCAACCATATCTAAAAAGCAAGCGGAACGTAACCAGCGTTCCGCCTTTTTCAATGGTTTTAGCTAAAACCATCGTCGTTTAGGAACTTGAAATGAAAACTGTAACTTCAAATTCAACTCGATTCTCCTTCATCCCAGAGCCAGATGACAAGTTTCTTAAACTTTTCTCCCATCGGCATGATTACATTTGGGCAAATTCACAAGCCATCTGGCAGACAGAAAGCCGTCACCCTCTCAGCGATCGGCTGATCAATCAGCAGTCTTATCTCTATGGCGTGCGGTTTGGGGCTGAAACCAACTACATGATGATCGACCTTGACACGGGCGGGCTTTACCATCCAGCGCGTGACCCGTTTGCCCGCGATCGCATCTTAGAGGCGCTCGAACCACTCGGTTTAGTGGCTCACATTGCCATCACGTCCAGCTATAGCGGCGGCATTCATCTCTACTTCCCCTTTGAGCAGCCCCAAAAAACTTGGCGCGTCGCTCTAGCGGTGAAAGTGGCGTTAGAAAATGCCGGGTTCACGATCGCTCAAGGGCACCTGGAAGTCTTTCCCAACTCCAAACCCTATGACGCTGATGCACCGACTCTCTACCAGGCTCATCGCTTGCCCTTGCAGATTGGCTCTTATTTACTCAATCGCGACGGTGAAACCTGCTACCCCTCTAAAACTGAGTTTGTGTCTCAGTGGAAGTTTTGCCAGAAACGCAGCGACGTGACGACAGCAGCGCTCGACAAGGTGATCGCCCTGGCGCGCATTGACCAACCGCGATTGACCGGGAAAGCCTCTAAATTCCTCAATGACCTCAATGCAGATATCGAAACGGGTTGGACGGGTCACGGTCAAACCAACTTTTTGCTAGGACGCATTGCCATGCGGTCCTACATCTTTGAGCAGATGGACGGCGCAGAGTTGATCGCTCACATCGTCACCACTGCCAAACTGTTGCCCGGTTATCGAGATTGGTGCCGTCACCAACATGAGATCGCCGATCGGGCTGCACATTGGGCCCGGTCCATCACCAGCAGCACTCGTTACTTCCCTTACGGCTCTACACCCACTAACACAAACCCCATACCTGAAATGAACTGGAGTCAGCAACAATCCGACCAAGCACGAGAACGTATTCAAGCCGCGATCGCCTCGATGCTCAATGCCAGCACCTTGCCTGCTCAAATTACCGCTCGATTTACAGCCCTTAAAGCGGCTGGAATCGGTAGCAGCACTCTCTATCGACACCGCGATTTGTGGCATCCCGATTTTCTACGTTTAGAAATAATCAGTGAAACGAGAAGCGGCGGGCTGTTTGAGGAGTGTGAGAGCGAGTTTCTAGAAAAGTTGGAAGATGTCGAAAAGGGCGATCAGTCAGAAAAATGCCCTACAAGCTTATTAGGGGGCACCCCTGGGAATACCCCACACAGTCAGCGTTTCAGCGATTCTTACACCCCTAAAATCGTGGAAACAGAGGGAATAGACGCTACAGCAAGGCTTTCAGACGATTTAGGGTGCAATGGGAGGCAAAACGATGATTGATCACAGTGATGATTTGAGTCGGTTGAGCGCTCTTGTGTCCCTCCTCACAGAGTCAGCCCCTAACGGTCGATGGAAAGATGAGCCACTGTTCATCAAGTGGCGTAAATCGCGCTACTCCCTATCTCTAGGGGAATTCGTGAACCTGACTATCTTTCTAGAACGTGAATGGCGGCAGATCGTAGAGGCTAGAAAATATGTGCAACTGGATCTGTTAGGAGGTGCAAATGAGCAGAACCTCTGATTGGGTGCCTACCAGTGCCGTGTGTGAGCAGTTGGGTTTCAGCGTCAAACATATCTGGAGACTGCGAGACGAGGGACTCTTCAAAGAGAAGATCCATTGGCGAAATATCTCTAGCCCCCAAGCTGCTAGACCGACCTACCGCTGGCACCTTAAACGCTGTGAGGAGGCTCTAGAGATTCCGCCTGAGATGAGATAGGAGGCAAGGGGCGATCTAGTCTCAGCATCAACGCCTCATATGCTCTCTGATGAACCTCCTCACTAATCCAAGCGTGATAAATCTCGCTGTGGACTCTCACGCTATGTCCCATCTGTTGAGCCGCTAGGCTGATGTCTAAGCCAAACTCCATCGACCTGACTGCCCAAGCGTGACGCAAATTGTAGGCAGGGAAAGGCACCTCATAGCGGATGAACTGGTGACTGACTCGACTTCCTAGATCAGAGTTATTCCGACCGCTCACTTTTGGCAAGTTGACCGCTCTCAAATTCCATTGCTCTAACCATTCAGGGTAGAACGGGTAAACTCGTCTCTGCCCTGTTTTGGTCGGTTCTTCCACTTGCAGCACCGGAAATTTATCCAGATTGCAGTGAAACACCTCGTGCGGTCTAATCCCATAAGTGGCAATCAGCCCGTAAACATATTGCCATTGAGGATTAGGGATTTTCTCCCTCCATGCGGCGATCGTCGCATCGACTGGTAAGTCACGCGGTGTCACCTTACTCGGTGAGTAGTTCCCTCTCAATGGCTTAAAATTGGCATCTAGCCCCGCAAACGTTGCTATCTGTGTCAAGACATCAACGTAGCGCTGACGGCTTCTAGAATCTGGTTTCGTAGCGGTGACAGCACTCGCAAGCAATTGCAGTGTGAGAGGTTCATCGGATGGCAACTGAGAAAAAACCTGACAATAATCTGTCTTCCATGTGGTTTCGCTTTTGGGCGATCGGTGCCGTCGAGTGAAATAATCAGCCTCAAATCTGCTCACCCAATCACCCACACTCAACGGCACGATCGCAGATAATTTTAAGTACGGTTTCCATGAAAACTCTCGACAATCGAGCAGCGCACCGACTTTTCTCGCTTCTTGCTCTGCCAACTTCAAACCAGCCGGGTTCGCGTGGTAGCCAAGCGTTAAACGCTGTTGAGATGGTTTCTCTCTGCCTGAGTCTGGTTTGGGCGGAAAGGTTGACCTCAAATAAAGCCGATTCCCCATCGCCTCAATGCTGACACCCACATTAGAAGCTTTCAGCCGTCCGTTAGCCTGTGCCAATCTTCCATTCATCATTTGACTAAAACTTACCTAAAAAACAGGGGATGATTAGGGACTATTAGGGATGATTAGGGATGATTGCAAAAAAGCGAAAATCCCGTAACCCCTTTGAAATGTGAGTTACGGGATATTTTATTCCATCTAAAAGATGCCAGGAACGAGACTTGAACTCGTGACACGAGGATTTTCAGTCCTCGATTCAATGCCTATGCAGTAAGGGTTTCAGCCTTCGATTCTAACCTTTCCCCCAATTTTCCCCCAATCCTTACTTTTTTGGGTATTGTTAGGAAAATTTGACAACTTTTGGGGATGTCAATATTTTTCACTTTTGAGAGCTAATCTTCTAATCTCTGAATCTTGGTTAGTGCGATCGCAGCTTTGAGATGAATGTGCGATCGCATAGAATAAATGGCTTACACTGATCAATCTTCGGTCTGTAAGTCCGGCACTTGAGAAAAATCCTTCAGATTTCGGGTCACAAGAATTGCATTTGTAGACCGTGCGATTGCAGCGATTCTCAAATCCTGAGTTCCAATGCGTACCTGCCCTCTCAATTCAGCAAATTGACGACTTGCCGAATTCGTCCAATCCAAAATCGTGAAGCCGTTGAGGTACTGCACCGTTTGTCGCAACCCCACGTAAGCCCAGATTAGTCGTTCAGACTGTGCAGGAGCCGAAGCTCGTCGAATCGCACTCAACCATCCCTGCACTCGTTCCTCAACCGTGATCGCAGTTAACGCCACAAGCTCATAGCCAACCGAGTCAAGATGTTTGATGCAGGCGAGATCACCATTTTCTAACAACGTGACGTGCTCTGTGTCCAAAATGTATCGCATCGGATCAAGCCTAACTCTCGACTAAATCTTGCGCCAAATCATCGTTCTGCCGAATCGCCTCAATTGACTGATTCACTTCATTTCGCAACGGATTTAGCCTTAACTCAGATCTTGCACCATTCCTAATAAGCTGAGGATAGGGGCTTGATGCTAATTTCAAACCCTTGCTCATTAATGAGGTCACGGTGCTTGTGAATCTGACGAAGCAGCTTGACCCAGGCGACGTGCGGCAGCAGTGTTGCAACGGCTTTGACACAGACTTCGCCCCAATCGAGGCGCACCCAAGTGGGAAAGGTTTGAGATACCCAATGTGCCAGGAGGTCAGCGATGAGAGACAGCATTAACCAGCGATAGATTCCTAGCCGAGTCTTCTGACCAAAGCAATCCAAGCCAAAGCGATGTTTGATGGTTTTGAAGAAGCCTTCAATTGCCCACCGTTGTCGTCCTAATCTCACGAGATAGACCCCGGAATCCGGGTGAGTCGA